>JASFPY010000150.1:0-5971 GCA_050115755.1 Desulfobacteraceae bacterium
ACTGGCGCTTCAAGGGCATGCTTTTTTCCTGTGCGAGCAACGGAGTCGCACACAAATTTGTCGATGTAAGCCATCAGGCCGTCCGATCTCGTCTGTTTCCGGTTAGCCTGGGTTTGCGCAGCCAGGCATTGAAGCTTCAATTTGTAAGGCCCGAGCGCACGGGGCGATTTCTTAAACCTACCCGTTCCTTTGACCAGGTCAAAAAAATATTTGAAGACCGTTTTGCCAAATCTTTGCCTAAACCTATTTTGCACCAGGCTCATATTGGCGAAACCCTCAGCCTGATTTACGCCCCCTTTTACCTGCAAAAACGCCTTTATGATGCCGTGCTCAACCGCCCTGTTGCAGCCTCGCCGGCGAATGAAGTTGAAATTGACCAAATGCCGGCTGAAAGCCCTGATTGGCCGATTCATTTTGTTGCAACCCTATGTCCCCACTGCGGCTGGGACCTGTCAGGAGCGAAGGATTCACTGGTATTGCTGTGTAAAAATTGCACATCTGCCTGGTACCCGGTCGGCAAAAAGCTAAAGAAAATTAAATTCGGCAAACATGCAAGTGATGACAGCAATGCGATATACCTGCCTTTCTGGCGTATCCGTCCTGAAATTTCCGGGTTAGATCTTGGCAATTATGCCGATTTGATCAAGGTCGCCAATATCCCGAAAGTTATTCAGCCCGGCTGGGAGGATATTGGTTTCCGATTCTGGACACCGGCCTTTAAGGTTCGGCCAAAAATATTTTTACAACTTTCAAAAAACATGACCCTTTCACAGCTTTCTACGGAACCCGATGTGGAATTGCCTGAACAGCGGCATCACCCGATAACCCTGCCGATAACAGAAGCCATCGAGAGCTTGAAAGTCAACCTGGCCAGTTTCCTTAAGCCCAAAAACCGACTAAATGACATCCTGCCTGCAATCGACATTTCTGCCAAAAGCTTTGTGCTGGTATATGTCCCTTTCATTGAAAAGCATCATGAATTTATCCAGCCCCATATCCAGTATGCCATTAATAAAAATACGATCGCACTTTCTGATAATCTGTAACCACACTTTTTATTAAATCGTTAATTGGTTGATTCGTCAAATAGTCGGACGATTTTAGCCATTTCATACGAGTTAACGAATCAACCATTTAACCATTTGACCAATGATACAATGACTAATATTGAAAATTGTGGTTATGCAGAAAGCTCAAGTGAGGCACATAAAACCACGAAGGGCACGAAGTACACGAAAGGATTAAAGTAAAATTATGTGTTTTCCCTTTGTGATCTTCGTGTTCTTCGTGGTGAGAACCATATCAAATGATTTAACTGGAGTTTCCCAGATAACCGCATTGAAAATTATAATGAATAATGAGATATATAGCTTATGGCGAAATCAAGACCAACTACCCCGGATGACCTGATAGACCAATTTTTGAACTATTTACTGGTCGAAAAAGGATTGGCGAAAAAAACGCTTGAAGCTTACAGCAGGGATATCATTCGATACCGCCATTTTTTGGCCGAGAATAAATCAACTGCTTTTTCCGAAGAAGATACGCCCCTGATTCTGAAGCATTTAATTCTTCTCAGAAAAGCCGGACTGACGCCGCGTTCAAGGGCGCGGCATCTGGTCGCCATCAGAGGGCTCTATCGATTTTTAGTTCAGGAAAAAATCCTGCGAAATGATCCCGCCCGGCTGATTGATCTTCCAAAATCCGGTTTAAAATTACCCCACGTTTTATCAAAAGAAGAAATTGAGCTTTTGCTGGAAGCTCCGGATACCGACAAGCCGATTGGCGTTAGGGACGCAGCCATGCTTGAACTACTTTATGCAGCGGGTTTGCGAGTCTCTGAACTGATTAATTTAAAATTACAGGACATCAATCTGGAAGCCGGATTTGTTCGCATTTTCGGTAAAGGTTCCAGAGAAAGGATTGTACCGATAGGCGTCCATGCAAGAGAAAAAGTCAATACCTATTTGAAAACCGTCAAATCCCGCCGTTTGAAGAAAACAACCAGCCCGTATCTTTTTATAGCCCGTGGCGACAAACCGATGACACGCCAGGGGTTTTGGAAGTTGTTGCGCCGCTATGCGATGCGGGCAGGGCTTAAAAAAAAAATTACGCCGCACAGCTTCAGACATTCCTTTGCCAGTCACCTGCTGGAAGGCGGTGCCGATCTCAGGGCGGTCCAGATCATGTTAGGCCATGTGGATATTTCAACAACTCAGATTTACACGCACGTTACCCGCGATCATCTTAAAAAATTGCATCAAAAGTTTCATCCCAGGGGATAGGACGAAAGACCGTTAGAGGGAAACACCGAAGGCAGCGTTAAACTGATCGATAACATGCACAAACGATTCGGGCAGTCGTTGCCTGACCGACTCGAGGATTGTTTCGGGTATCCTTCCGTAATATGCCTGAGCAATACCGCCGGAGATACAGGCCATCGTATCACTGTCGCCGCCCAGCGAAATTGCCGGGCGAACCGCATCTTCAAAGTTCTCCGATTCTAAAAACGCAAGAATTGATTCGGGCACAGACCCCTGACAGGATAAATCAAAGACGTAATATGGCCGGATATCATCTATTGATCGATCTAAATCATCTTGAAGCTTCAGAAAAAAGTGGGAAGGTGGTGGTTTTGATCGGATCATGTTCAAATACGGACCCAATAATATCTCCGGCAATTGCACCAATCATTATCAATCGATTCGATTATCAATGTTGGCGGGCATTGCACAAAATTCAACCTGCTCAAGAGATGAAACAAAAATTTTACAGGGCGGACAAAATTTTTTGGGTTTGCCCCTGCCCGACCAAAGCATTTTCATACGATGATCGCTGCCACACTTGGGGCAAACACATTCCACCGTAAGCGGCTCTCTTAATTTGACATGATCGGCAAGCTCTTTCTCGCCTTTTAAGCACTGCTCTTTTTTGGGTGCGGCCATTTCAATGTCTCCTTAAGGTAAAAAATTAAAATCATTTTCGTGGACCTGCTCCAAGATCCCCCTTTTGCTTTAGACCGCTCCTTTCCCTGTGTTTTGATTAGAATCTATTTATTCTTTTTTTTATACTTCTTTAAAAGATCGCTAATTGCTTCTTCGAGCAAAGCACCTAAAGATTTGTCCAGATCAACTGCCAGGTGCTTGAGCGCTTTGAGTTTACCCTCGTCAATCCGGGTCGAAAATGTTTTCTTTTTACTCATGCAATAAAACTTATATTAAATTAAAACATAAATCAAGAAAAAAATAAATAATAAATATATATTGTTTTAATTAAATAATTATTACATTAATGGTAGTTAGCGATAGGGGTAGAAGCGGGTTCAAATTTAAGACGATGCGGAAAAATGAAACCTTCAGGGCAATGGCGGGCGCTATCGACGACAACTCTGGCAGGAAGAATTGAACAAACTTAAAAGTGGTTGCTTGGAAAATCGAGTGTTAAGCCCGACTGCATTTCAGGCTGAAAACGGTTTTATGGTTTCAATAGATCGAGCGCAATAATACGGAATGTCCCCTGCCCCATGGATACCAGGTCTTCGTTTGAATCGTGAATATCGGCCCGGACGAAGCAGGACTTCCCGGTTTTATGCGTGCTCCAGGCACTACAGACAAACAGGTCGCTTTTAGCTGGTTTGGTGTAATGAATATCGATATTGATGGTCGCACAATTAAAACCGGGGTCCAGTTGTGACCAGACCGCCCAGGCCATGGTCGTATCCATGAGTGTAAACAGCATGCCTCCATGGGGTTGCTCATCAAACGGCCAACATATGGCCGGTTTTGGATTTAAACGCGAGCGGGCTTTGCCGTCACCGGCCGCTTCAACCTGAATCCCTACAGTCCGGTACAGCGAATTAGCGTTCATTTGATCTAAAATGTCCGTTGTAAATTTCATATGTCGCCTTTCTTTTTTAATGATAAACACATGGATTGTGCCGGCAACTGGTCCTCCAGCCTATACCATGTTTATATTTCTAAACCAACCTCAAACCCAAATAATGATTTTATAATGCACGACCATGATTGCCAAAAAGCTTTACCTTAGTGCCTTTTTTTGTTACGTTTCACATGTTTTTCCGGCGTAAATTATCAAGCAGGCGAACCATTTGAACGTTGCACTCATCATCATCGGATTAATTTTAGCTATTGCCGGCATGGTCGGTTGCATCCTGCCCATCATCCCCGGGCCGATGCTCAGTTTCTCCGCCCTTTTACTGCTTTCCTGGATAAAAAGCTGGCAGGTTTTTAGCCAGACCTTTTTGATTGTCATGGGCATACTGACCGCATTACTGCTCCTGTTAGACTATGTTGCCCCCGCATTGGGTGCCAAGAAATACGGTGCCTCAAAGCGCGGTCTGTGGGGTTCCGCAATCGGTATGATAATCGGCATATTTTTCATTCCGCCCTGGGGCATGATCGTGGGTGCTTTTATCGGAGCTCTCGTGGGTGAAATGGCAGCCGGAAAATCAGGCCACAAAGCCCTGCGAGCCGGCTGGGGAATACTGATTGGAAATGTACTCGTCATCGGACTGAAACTGGCTTTCACCGCTTTTGTTCTTTTCTATTATATCAAGGAAATGATCTAGAAGCGAAACTTCGCATCTTCAAATAGAGGACATGCGGCCAATTCGTATTTTTTCTTGACCTTCAAGGGGCATCTGTTTTAGTTTTCCAAAACAGCTTGTTCTCGGATTATGGTCCGGAACCCATGTCAATAACTTTATTCGAAGGAGAGGAGGATCACGTTTTGCCGAACGGAGTCGTAAAATGGTTTAGTAACAGGAAAGGATATGGCTTTATCGAGCAAGAAGAAGGTGACGACATATTTGTGCACCATTCTGCGATCAATATGGCAGGATTTCGCACCCTGGCCGAAGGAGACCGTGTCTCATTCGAGATCGAAGTGGGCGATAGAGGACCAGCCGCAAAAAATGTAGAAAAGCAACAACTTTAATCTTACCGCACAATTTAAAGGCATCTCGAATCACTCAACTGAGATGCCTTTTTTCATTGAAAATCACCGGCAAAGCGGTCGGCGTTTTTAGCTTTTTCGGATGAAACATAACCGGCAAAAAGAAGAAGCAGTTTAAAAGAAAGGCACCTTTAAACTGCTTCTTCAGGAAAACCGTTTTAAAAGTATAACTGATTTTGATTATCCGCCGACGTAAATTCCTCTGCCGACCTTCTTTATTTTACCTTCTTTGGAAGCTCTGAAAATAATATTTCTAACTTTTTTGTCTTCAAAACCGGTTTTTGTTTTCAACGTGGGTACATCAACGCCTTTGCGCGATCTTTTGATAATTTTCAAAATTTGCTCTGTTGCTGTCGCTTTTGTCGCTCTTTTTCTGGGGGCGGCTTTTTTGACGCTGACGGCACGCTTGGTTTTGGCCTTTACAGCCTTCCGTTTTGCCTTGGCGGCCGTTTTCGGCTTTTGGGATTTCCCATAAGCGTTTAACAATTTCTCCACTTTCTTCTCAAGTGCTTTAATGTCTTTTTTGACTGCTTGCAAGTCTCGCTTTAAAATAGCCATGATATTCTTCCTCCTTCAATTTTTGACAAATGTTTATCTTCAAATACCAACTTATCATCACTTACCTATTTTAACAGAATTATTAAGGAAAACAAGCTTTAAACACATTAATAATGCAAAATCCCTATGCTTTCAGTTAAGGAGTTCCAATTTCAATTCGACAGAAGTAGTTCAACCCATCTGTCTGCTGCAAGCCTGTTGCGCTGAAAAGCCGTTTAGCTAGTAGATGAAACAGAAATAAAAGATTATCGGCTAGTTTCAATTTTGTCAAGCAATAAAAGAAGAATTAAGTAGAAAGGGATAGTAAAGTCAATCATGAAATCGCTGATCCTTACTTTGCCTTTAGCAACCGTTACGGTTTCCATGCAGATGAATAGAAGTGGTATCAAAACCCCATCTAAGGCCCAATGGCTGCGTTGCAGGCCTCCGGTAAATGCTC
>JASFPY010000151.1:0-5966 GCA_050115755.1 Desulfobacteraceae bacterium
CCCAGAGCCCAGATACACCCGCCACCCCCCGCGCCGCTGAACCGGGCACCGCAATTATGAGCCACTGCCGTTTTTGTCAATTGAACACCGATCCCATCAAGCACATCCGGGGTCATTTTTCGCCGAATAGCGGTTTCCCTGTTCATCAATTCAGCTGCCTTCATATAATTGCGGTCTTTCAGGCGGCTGACAAACTGCCGGGTGCAGGCAACAATTTCAGCCCAAGAACCCCGAAATTCTCCGGAAAGAAATTGCCGAACCCAGCGACTGTTGATATCTTTTGACTCGTGCGGTTTTCCGCAATAAGCCAGCAGCAGGTGTTTTTCAAAATTTTTATGCGATCTTTTCGGCATCACCATTTTTTTTCTAAATTGAGGATTTTCAGTGCTGACCGGCCATATCCAGGCGTTGACTCCGCCATAGACAGCTGCCAGCTGATCCTGCATACCACAGGGAACGCCGGCGACACTTTCCTCCAGCCCGTGGGCCAGAGAAGCGATCTGGGGCCGCGTCAGTGCTTTCGCTGAAGACGCCTGCTGCCATAATCTCGATAAAGCCGCAATCAACGCTACAGCAGCTGCCGATGATCCGCCCAGCGCACTGCGCGGTGGTGATTGGGACTCAATCTGGATATGAACATTTTTTGCATTAAAATACACCGCAACTGCAAGCATCAAGCCCAGCGGATGCGCAAAGGGAGCTCTGTCGATAGGAAATTCAGCACTCTTAAATCCTCTGGAAGAAATTTTTATAAGGTCCTTGTGATAGGGCAAAAGACGAATTCGGGTTCTGAGCCCCATAGCGATGTTAAAGGTGCAGGGGGACAGATGACGCAGTGCGTAATAAAAGGTGCGAATGTCCAGCGTGCCTCCCATGTCGATCCGGCAGGGCGCCGATACCTCAATCGGGTTTTTTTCAAGGATGCGTTGGAATTTATTTGACATAATTACTCCGGATCAATCTCGTCGTCGTTCTCGTACTCGTCCTCGGTTGTTATCTTATCATGCTTCTTTGAATCGTGGTTTTCAAGGACGCGTATGAGGAAGATAATTGTTAATCATAGAGCCCGGACGGCAATCATTGCCTGATCTGTTTTAAAAACCTAAGACTTTGCGGCTGTATCCCCATGATATAGGGCACAAATGTTTCGAGAAATTCCAGGCTTTCCTTTATCGCCTGGGCCCCGAATCGGACCCGGGAGGCTTTCTTCAGATCACCGCTTTCGACCCAGAGCAGCTGTTTAATCGTTCCTTTGGAAAGCCGGATGCGGCCACCGGCGCCCGGGGTACACTCATCGCATAGGATGGCGCCCTTGGCAATATCAAAGACAACCTGACGGGAGTGGATCGTTTCCAGGTTTTTCCGGCAGCGTCCGCATTGCCTCAAGCTGGGGCTGTGGCCGGAAAGGTACAACAATCTCATCTGGAAAAAAATGCTTATTTCCGCTGCCGCAAGTGCGCCGCCGTCGAGCTGACTCAGTGCATGTTTTAAAAGATAATATAGCGAGGCTTGCTTCTGATTTTCTTCTATCCAGTTATTTAATAACTCGCACCAATAACTGGCATAGGCGGTTTTTCTGATGTCACTGCGAATGGTGCTAAAAGGTAATATTAAGGTCGCTTCCTGCAAAACAGGCAGGCCGCGGCCTTTACCCGTGCTGGCAACAGCTTCCATGAGTGAAAAAAGCTCCAGAATGCCTGCAAATCGTTTCGTACTTTTTTTAGCGGATTTTGCAATTAAAGAAATTTTACCCCGTTGCAGCGAAAGAACCGTTAGAATGAGATCAAAATCCCCATAATCAAGTTTGCGGAGCAAAATAGCAGGCGTGGAAAATACCGACATGGAATCATAAACCAAGGAGAGTCGTGGCTATTATGAAATAAAACGTCACGCTGATAATATCGATGGCTGTCGTGACAAAAGGTCCTGTTGCGACGGCAGGATCGATATTAATACGGGCAAAACACATTGGGACCAGGGAGCCGACCAGTGCGGCTATAGACATTGAACTGATAACTGCAAAGCAAACCGCCAGCGCCAGCGCTTCCATGCTGTAACGTGCTTGCGCGACACTGCCAATTAATAGACCGTAAACAACGCCTAAAATAACCCCGATCAACAGCTCTTTAAAGACGACAGACCATAAATCTCTGATAACGATGCGGCCGGTCGCAAGCCCGCGAACCACAATAGTAGAAGACTGAGTGCCGATGTTACCGCCCATACCCATGATCACCGGAATAAAGGCAGCCAGTGTAGCAATTTTATTCAGGGAGCCTTCGTATTTGCCGATGATAAAAAATGCGATAATTCCACCCACGCAACTGGCAAAAAGCCAGGGAAAACGTATTCTCGTGCTTTTCAGTACCGATTTGGTTTCGACAAATTCTTCGCCCGCACCTGCCATCTTCAATATGTCCTCGGTGGCCTCACGTCTGAAGATGTCAATGACATCATCCACCGTAACGATACCGACCAGCCGATTGGTATTGTCTACTACCGGTACAGCCAGAATATCATAACGGGCAACGATTTTGGCCACTTCCTCCTGATCCATGTCGGTCTGAACGGAAAATACATCGGTTGCCATAAACGATTTCAGCGGTGTTTCAGGCGGCACGAGCACCAGCTGTCTGAGAGAACTGACCCCGACCAGCTTGCCGTAATCATCGACGACGTAAAGATAAAAAGGCATCTCAACATCGGAGTGTTCTTTTTGCAAAGATTCGATGGCCTGCCTGGCGGTGGTGTCTTCTGACAGAGCAATAAAATCCGGTACCATGATTCCACCAGCGGTGTCATCCTCATAACGTAACAGATCCGTAACCTCTTCCGATTCCGTCTGTTTCATTTTTTCCAGGATGGCATCGGCTTTTTCTTCAGGCAAACGACCCAATAAATCGGCGACATCGTCGTTGGGCATTTGTTCAAAGACTTCGACGATGTCTTCAAGCTGGATTCCTTCGGTAAGATCCACAAATGCATCCTCATCCAGCTCGCTGAACAAAATTCCCTTTTGTTCGATGTCTTTTATCATGCCGAATAGCTTTAGTTGCTGCGAGTGCGATAGGGACCGAAATACAGCGGAAAGGTCGGCCGCATGGGTCTTGTTTACGATATTGCTCAGGTGTGTTGTCGCCCCACGCCTCAGCAGCCGTTTAATACTTTCCACCAGTATTTTAGTGCGATCGGTTTGCATAATCTTCAATTCAACGGTAAAAATAATTTTCGAAGAATCCGTCTCAAAAATGTGGCTAAGAGTTCATGGCAAGGCGCGGTTCGGCTCTAAAGCGGAGCATACACGTTAGTATGTGAGCATTTTGAGCCGGGCCGCAAGGCCGCCATGGGCACTTAGACGCATTTTTGAGACGGATTCAGGGAAGCTGAATATTCACAACCTCCCCGGCTTTGCCGGAAATTTTAACGGGCTTTCCGTTGAATTCCAATTTCAGCCCGCCGGCATTGCCAATCAGCAAATTAAACCCCGCAGAAGCCTCCATTTCCATTTTATCGCCGGACATTAAATTGTATTCCTTGGAATCCTTGTTGTCGACAATGACCTTAATCCACGTGTCGTCAATTGCGGTTATTTGCAGCACGAATTTTTTAAGCGGTTTCGCTGGCACATTTTTTTTAACACTTGAATCGTTTTCTTGCCGCATAAGCGCTGCTTCCGAATGCTCGCTGCCATCAGAGATTTCAACGGTTTCCGACTGTGGCATCCGGCTCTGAAAATATGAAACGCCATAAAGCGTCAGTGCAATAACAGCGAAAAGGGTCATGCCCGACAGAATCAAATTGCGCCACGCATATAGAGAAGATCTGGGGGAAAAACGCCCGGCATCAGTCAGCCGGCTTACCATATCGATTCGCGCTTCATAAAGTCTAACCACCTCTTCACCATCGGCCCCGATGGCACGCGCGTAAGAACGCAGAAAACCTTTCACAAATACATCATCCGGAAGCGCTTCGAGAGCCTCTTTTTCGATCAGCTGTAAAGTGTTGATAGCGATGCGAGTTTCTTCCGAAATTTTTTCCAGACTTATTTTCTTCTTAAGCCGTATGGTTTGAAGATAGCGGCCGAATGAAGAAGATTCTTTATCGGTTTTCATAATATGTCGAGTTCCATTATTTAATAATCTTGATATGCGACCGTTTGCGCAGCTCACTCAACCAGGTATTGTAACGGTTGTCAATTGCCTCGTTATATAAAACATCCTCAATTTCCTTTTCAACATCAGAGAGGCTTTTTGGATCTGTCACAAGAATCTTTTGAACATAGATGATTTGATACCCTTTATCGTTTTCTAAAATGGAACTATATTCCCCTGCTTTCATATCTTTAACTGCATTTCGCAGCTGGGGCGAAAGTTCATCCAGGCGGTATAAACCCAGGTCTGTTCCTTCAGGGCTTTCCGGAGAATCAGGTGCTTCTTCAACAAAGGATTCAAATGGCCGGCCTTGTTTTAGTTGACTTAAAACGGCTTCCATTTTGCCAAATGCGATTTGCTTTTGGGCCTCGTCTGTCGTTGGGGAAAACCGCAAAAAAACATTCCAGAGGTGATATTTTGTTTCGCCGGCATATTTTTCACGGTGCGCGTTATAGTATTTTTCAATTTCCTCAACGGTAATCACGATCTTTGACTTGACCTCACGATTCACCAACTTACCGCGCAACAGCTGTTTTTTTAGGTTCTCTCGGTACTCTTCAATGGTCAAGCCCTGCTCGGCCAAACCTGCTCTTAAATCCTCATCGGTATAGGATCGGCTTTCTTTGATACGTTCAATTGTCCTATCAATTTCTTGCGTACTGATGGTGATATTGTTTTTTTTGATCTGCTGATCGGCAAGCTTCTGATCAACCAGCTTGTTCAGCAGGTCCGACCGTAATTTAAATAGGGTTTCACGTGTCTTTTCTGGCGGGTAACCAAGGGCCTGGATATTTGATTCATAGGGTTTCAGAGCTTCATTTAAATCATACAGCGTAATGATTTCATCATTGACTGCCGCAACAATACGATCGACAACCACGGCCTCCTCAGCGCGTGCATGAATCGAGAAAACAGCCATGCTGATAACCATCGCTCCCCAAAAGATGATGAAAAAAAATGTGACGATTTTGTTAGACAGACTTTCCATTTTAAGCAATTTTTTAGAAGTAATTTCAAAAATACTTCCAGAAGTGGTTTCAAAACCTCAGATCAGGTTCAAGGGGCCCGCTTGACAGCGGGACTTTGCTTCTCATCTTTTCAAATTATGGCGCTCAGCAAGGCGGGGAGATGGGGTTTTGAAGATACTTCTAATCATCCTGAGTCCGGACTCGAATCTTCGCTTTCCAACTCCTGGCCATCCCGATATTTAGAGCCGCTGATTTTTTCCCAGTTGGCACTGTTGATCTCAATGTTGTATTTTCTTTTTAGCTCTTTTATCCAAATTTTATAAGCTTTCTCTGCTTTTTGCTGGCGCAGGTGTTTAATAATGTTCTCATTGATGTCTTTGTCCGGCTTTATTGCTTCAGCATCGGTATCAGTGGCCTGATAATTTCTTTCATAATAGCTGGCAATATCTTCCGGGGTAATCACGATATGATTATTGAGCTCATTGTCGATCACCTTTTGCATCAACAATCTGTTTTTTAATCGTGCTTCCCATGATTCATAGGAGACAGCGGATTCCAGGAAGGCTTTTTCAAAAGTATCTTCAGGATAATCGCTTTTAATTTCATTGACGGCCTTATTGATTTCCTCACTGGAAATGGAAAGACCCAATTCCTTGGCTCTTTCAAGGATAATCATTTCCACTACCAACTGGTTTAAAAGCCGAAGCCGGGCATTTCTGTAACCTTCCGGGTCATCCTTAAAGTTATGCGGATAGGCCGTTTTGGCGATTTCAAATGCTTTGTTAAAGTCAAGGACCGTAAAAACACGATCGCCAATACGAATTAACGGCTCGAGATCCGGGTTTGA
>JASFPY010000152.1:0-5961 GCA_050115755.1 Desulfobacteraceae bacterium
AATGCCTATATTAATCATAATTAATTAAAATACAATAAAAAAATAGGGCGGAAGTAAAAAAAAGTGAAATTTTTCTATACATGTAGAAGAGTAGAAGTATTGTGTGAGTATTCCCACATGACTCGCTTCGCTTTGCCTTCTTTTTTTCCCCGCCAACACCACACCAGAACCGCTTTCAAAAATAGCAGATTACGCTCAAGAGCAAGGCGTTAGCCAATCCGCCGTCGCCCGAATAAGAGGGCTATGGCGGGACAAGCGCAAAAGCGCAGCATACATGAGATATGTGAGCATTTTAAGGCGGCTTACAACACGGCTATTGGGCGCTAGATGCATTTTTGAGAGAGGTTCTAAAGTTTACGCCAATTATAGCCGATCAATATTCAATGTCCCGACTGCCTTTTAAAGGCAAGCACAGCGCGGCCGGCACGGCTTTTGCTCTTAATGTATGCCCGAAATAATTTTACGGATGCTGCGACAAACTCGAGACAGTTTAACCATCCGTAATTAAGAAAAAAAAAGGATCTGTCCCAACAGTTATGCAGAGCGCATCCTTCATCAACAGGGCAAAAATGGGCGCAGTACCCAGCAATTTTTTCTTTTGCCTATTTTGTCTACTTTTCATCGCGCAGGCGACGGCGTGCTCGACCTATTCCAAACCAGATGTCTCTCCCGTGGCTGATGCGTTGCTGATGAATGAAGATGAGAAAATGCTGTGGCAAAAATCAGAACAGGAGCAACTTGTCTTTGAAGAAAATGGCCTTCTTTACCCGGATCAGGAACTTGAAGATTACTTGAATCAAGTGGCTGGCAAACTTCGACCTCAATCGACACCCCGGAATCTGGTAATCCGGGTGAAAGTAATCAAAAATGCCTATCTGGATGCTTTTGCCTACCCCAATGGAATGATCTATATCCATACCGGCTTGCTGGCGCGAATGGACAATGAAGAGCAGCTGGCGGCGGTGCTGGCACATGAGTTGATCCATTGCACCCAGCGACACGCCCTGCGGGCCTTTCGAAAATACAGGGATCAACCGGCTGTATTAACCGCCGTTCAAAACACGCTGCTTAAAACCAGAGGGATGCAGGATATGGCCCGGTATCTGGGCATCGGCGGGGCAATGGCCGGATATTTACGTGAACTGGAGGCTGAAGCGGATCGGCTGGGATTTGAATTGATGACCGCGGCAGGCTATGATCCAAAGGCGGCCCTATATCTTTTTGACCATATGATGGCCGAAATTGAACAGGAAAAGCTCGAGGAACCGTTTTTTTTCGGAAGTCACCCCACGGTCCGGCAGCGAGTCGATAATTTGCAAAATCTGCCTGATCCTGTATACTTAAATAATAAGCCCGCAATTAAAAACCGCAGCATATATTTTGCCAAACTCGGGCAGCTATTTTTAGAGAATGCCAGACTGGATATCCGGCTTGGGCGGTTTCAGGCCGCCAGGCGGAGTATTGAAAAATTTTTAAAAATCAAACCGGATGACAGCCAGGCCTTTTTTTTGCTCGGAGAAATTTACAGACAGCAGGGGGGGGCGATCGATACCCAATTGGCGCTTGAAAACTACAACCGCGCCATCACTCTGGATCCGGGCTATGTAGATGCCCGCAAAGCCATCGGGCTAATCCACTATAAAAAAGGTCATCGCGCGCTGGCCAAAAAATTTTTTGAGTCGTGTCTGCAGCTTTCGCCCAACGCCCCGGATAAGGCCTATATTCAGGGATACTTAAAACAATGCACGCTTAGCGAGGAAGGATAATGAAAAAATATATCTGGATCATCATGTTTTTATTTGTGGCAGGCTGTTTGGCCTGCGCGCATAGCGGCGGAATATCGAAGCCGGTTTCCTACAGTTTTAAAATTGACATTCCCGAAGGCTGGCGAAAAATAGACAACAACCGATATCTTTTCGTCACCAAAGAAAGCCCCTTTCGGCAGTATATTATGGTTCAAAACCGCCCCATCGGCAGATCGTTTCGCAATACCAAAAAGAAAATGCAAAAGGAGATGTTCCCGGAAGAGGCGGCCCAGATTATCGTTGATGAGCTGATATCCGATCAGAATCTAGTAAATTTAAGGATTCTGGACAATGCGCCGACTACCATTAAGGGTCATGCAGGGTTTAAAATCTTATATACTTACAAGGACTCGGAAGGCCGGGTGTATAAAACGCTTTATTATGGTTTTATAAAAGAGGATACTTTTTTTAACCTCCGGTTTACGGCGACGGATCGGGTTTACTTTCAAAGAGATATTGGTGACTTCAGAAGCATTCTGAAGTCTTTTCAGATCATTAAGGCGGAAACGGTGTAGCCGGCAAAAATTATACCTCTATCTTGGCTTTGCCCAGAATCTGACTCTCGAATTTGACAGCCGCATCTTTGGTTTTTAAAACCATCACCCGGTCATCCCGGGTGATCTCATAGGCTTCCAGATAGCCCTTTTCCTGAAGTTCTTTTAACCCCGTTCGTACCTTTGGTCTTAACTGTTTCATCTCCTGCCCGATATTCAGATTTACGGCTCGGGCCAGCCGGGTTATTTCGATTTGAGATTCGTTCTCGTACTGACCCTGATAGAAACGATAAAATGCTTTGCTGACATCCGATTTTAATTGATTTCTGAATACCATATCAATGTTGGTCACAAAGCTTTCTGCATACATATCAAGAAAATAAGGGTTGACGACAATTCTGATTTTGCCGCTGGCCTGATCTTTATCCGCGAAGCTGAGGATCGAACCGGTCAATTCCTTTAATGTTTTTCTTTTTTTCCCTTTGCCTCTTAAAAGCTGCAGGTCAATCCGGGTGCCGGCCAGCCGTTGGATACTTTTCCAGATCTCAGCGCTGTTTTTCGGTGTGGGCTCGAGATTGGCCATGCGAGCCAGTTCGGCGTGGGAGGTTTCAAAGGCGTCTCTTTCATATTTTGTCATAAGCGCCAGGAGGCAAAATAAGGTGGTTTCGTCGAAAATGACCAGCAACTCGCCGACGACCTGCATGCATCCCCAGGAATTGTCGTCACCGGAGTCCAGCCGCACCAGCGGCCATTCGTTTGATTTATGCCGGCTTTTAAAATGAAACGGTGAAACCCGTGTCAACATGGTGGGCATAAAGCTAAAAAACCGCTGCACCGGCGGCTGGCGGCTGATATGTTCGTTTACATATCTGACAGCCTCCCTAATAATTTGCTTTCCGGTAAGCTTCGGTTCCAGTGTACCGCTGACATTTCCCGCTGGTTTTGCAAGTTCTGGCTGAATCGAATCCTGTCTATCCTTGTCCGGCATGGAAATCTCCTTATTTCAGAGATAATCTTTTGAAAGCGGGGCGAAATCGGCTGTAAAACACACCTCGGGCAAAAGAATATATTTGAACTGGCTTTCAAAGAGAAGCCCGCTTACGACATCGATTCTGTATAGATTGATTTTTGGGATGGCCAGGTTGGTTGCTGTAACTATAAAGAAAAAAGGCAGGATTGTCAAAAGAAGGTTGTTTGTTCCCTGTTTCGGTATTAAGTTCTTCCTGTTCGTAGCAATATCAAATAGGTCGCTAGAGCGTTCAGGGTCGATAAGTAATGAGTGCTGAGGACTGAGTGCTGAGGACTGAGCAAAAAAGCCTGCCAGCCAGCCGATCATTTCGACATGAATCGTCCTCATAGAACCATGAGCTGTCGTTTTTCGCCATAAGCTGGCACGGCCAATTTAATCCCTTTCTATTTCGATATAACTCAGTCCTCAGTCCTCAGCACTGAGTCCTATCTTTTGACACCTGACACGCGAAACCTGACAACGTATGATGACATGATTATCTACGACAAAAACCTGAAAGAAGGCCTGTCTGAGTTCGGCATTGAAATTCCGATCCATCACAGCCGGGCCGCCCGTACCATTGAAAAGTTGAAGGACCATGATATTTTGGGTCCGAAGATCGATCAGTGGCTGGTCAGCAGCATTAACGAAACCGTCACGCGTAAGGACCTGCTGCGGGCACATTCCGATGAATATGTTGCCCGATTATACTCGGATAAGCTCGAAGATGAGATTATCAGAACCTTTGAACTGATTGACGATAACGGCCGCTACTATCGCTACAATCCGCATAACGCCACCCTTCCCCTGACACAGCTTTTTGAGCGCCTGCTTTTTAAAGTCGCCGGGACCGTGCAATGCTGCCGGCTGGCCCTTGAAAAAGAATTTTGTTTCGCTTTTGGCGGGGGTATGCATCATGCCAAAAGAGATTACGGTGCCGGTTTTTGCATGGTAAATGATATTGTGATCGCGTTGCGCAAGTTGCAGGCGGAAAAGTTGATTGAGACCGCCCTGATAATCGATCTGGATGCCCACAAAGGCGATGGAACAGCGGTGTTAACCCGGGAAGACAGCTCGATCACGACACTCAGTATTCATATGGCGCGGGGCTGGCCGCTGGATGGCGAAGCTTACGATCACCAGGGCAGATTAAATCCGTCGTTTGTTCCCAGCGACATCGATATTCCGGTTGGCGCAGGCGAGGCGCATTTATATGTCGCCAAACTGCAAGACGGGCTTGAAAAGCTCGTCGGTATCGGACCGCCTGATCTGGCAATTGTCCTGGCCGGATCGGATCCATATGAAAAAGATGAATTGCCTTCGACCAGCGAGCTGAAACTGTCCTTGAAGCAGTTAAAAGAACGAGATATTCTCGTATACCACTTCTTAAAAAACCAGGGGATTCCACGGGCCTATGTGACCGCCGGCGGATACGGCGAACACGCATGGGAGGTGGATTGGCAGTTTGTTGAGTGGGCCCTGCTGGACAACTTATAGAAATGCCTAAATTGCCTATAATGATCTAAAGTGCCTAAAGTTAAGGTTTCGCTAGCGTCGTGTGTCACTCCATACTTTTTAAAAGAATTGAATTCCGCTTAATTTTTAGCTTAAATCTTTAGTTAAACGTGATCCGCTTTGTCGGTGAAACCAAGCAAGCACCATGAAACCCAGATCGGATAGCAAAACCGACAAAAAAATTCACGATCTGGCCCGGTACCTTTACGAATCCCAATACCCGGTTTTTTTCACCGGTGCCGGCATCAGCACGGAATCCGGACTACCCGACTTCAGGGGACCAGACGGCGTTTGGACCCGGCGGGACAAGGGGCTCGCTCCCAGACCGCTATCGGCCCCGTGGGATTCGGTTGCGCCCAACAAGGGCCATCTCGCCATCGTTGAACTGCAAAAAATCGGAAAGCTCAAATTTTTAATTTCTCAGAATGTAGACAACCTGCATTTGAAATCGGGCATTCGACCCGATCTGTTAGCGGAACTTCACGGCAATATGACGAAATTGCGCTGCACCCGCTGCCAGCAAACTATTGATCAGGCTACTGCTAAAAGCCGCTGTACGTGCGGCGGATCACTGGTGTCCAGTGTGGTGGATTTCGGGCAATCGTTGCCGGAAAAAGATCTGGCGCTGTCCTTTGAGCACTCGCGCAAAAGTGATTTGTTTGTGGTGGTGGGTTCCAGTCTGGTGGTGACGCCGGCAGCAGAAATGCCCAGAGAGGCTCTCATGGCGGGTGCCCGGCTGGTTATCATCAATCAGGGTGAGACGCCCTTTGATTCTCATGCCCATATGCGGTTTTATGAGGGCATTGGTGAGATTCTTCCAAGGGCTGTTAAAAGACTCAAGAAATTGATGGGCCTGTTTGACTAGAATTGGTTTCGAAACCTCATCAAAGGCTTTGACAGCATATGCCGAATTCCGGACGAGACTTGGCCATGTTATCGCTTTTCATATCTTTGCTGCTTCGGATAACACTTCAATCTTGATGGCCCCTCGGTCGGACACAACAACTAACAACCACCGCGGCCGTTAAAGTCCGTAGCATTCACTCACATATGCGCTGCGCCCTTTTGTCTGCTTTGTTCAACCAATCCGTTCGATCGGACAATGCCGGAAACTGGTTTCGGGCGGCTTTAAGCTCGT
>JASFPY010000153.1:0-5949 GCA_050115755.1 Desulfobacteraceae bacterium
CGAATGTCCTTTTCCGTAAGCTTCCGCTGTATCAAATGTCGTGATGCCTGCTTCAAAAGCAGCCCGAATTGCCTTTGTCGTTTGTTTGTCATCGATGTCCACCCACATCTCTTTGCCGGCCTGCCAGAGTCCCATGACGATCGGCGTTATTTGAATGTCGGATTTTCCGAGCTGACGCGCTTCCATGTTGACCTCCCATAAAAAAATAAAAAGCTTGCCATTTATAAACTTGCCACGCTTGCTTCAGGTAAAGTTAAATTAACCATATTCATACGAAAAACAAGAACCGCTGAATTTTTGTTTTCATGCAAGCTTGAGGTGACAAAAGTTGCTCTTTATCTTTAGGATATTTATGATAGGGTAGTTTTCTTAAAATAGGCTCTTGTCACCGGGATCTGTGTTTCATTAGATGCGGACTGCCGCTTTATTTTGCGGGAAGGCGGGTTAATCGAATCACGTCTACAAGCCATCTCAAAAATGCATCTGACACTCAATAACGGCGTTAAAAGCCTCCTTAAAATGCTCACATACTGTAAGTATGCTGCGCTTTTGCGTCAGCTTTTGCCTTGTTCTTGAGCGCCATTTGCTATTTTTGAGATGGCTTGTAATAAAAGCCGGGAGTTATATCATGGGGACGGACGAAGTTGTTGATTTCTATCAGACGGATGAATTGCTTGGTGCTGAAGAAAAAGAGATCAGGGACACTGTGCGGGCATTTGTGGACCAGGAATGTATACCCATCATTGCCGAGCATTTTGACAGCGGCACCTTTCCGCTGAAGCTCATTCCCAGGTTTGCGGGCTTAGGCCTGTTCGGGGTTCATGTGGACGGCTATGGCTGCAGCCAACGCAACCATACAACCTACGGCCTTATCTGTCAGGAGTTAGGCCGCTGCGACAGCGGTTTAAGGGCGATGTTTTCGGTTCAAAATTCATTGGTGATGTTTCCCATTTACCAATTTGGATCTGAGCAACAACGCGAAAAATGGCTTCCCGAACTGGCTGCCGGCAACAGTATTGGATGTTTTGGCCTGTCCGAGCCGGGTTTCGGCTCAGACCCCGCCGGCATGGCAACCCGGGCTGAAAAGAAAAAGGGGCGTTTTGTTCTCAACGGCAAAAAAATGTGGATTACCAACGGAACGATTGCGAAAGTGGCGATTATCTGGGCAAAATATGGCGAAGAGATCCGCGGTTTTCTGGTGGAAACCGATACAGCGGGATTCCGCGCCAGCCCGATCCAGCGCAAATTTTCCTATCGAACATCGCCCACTGCCCTGATCGATCTGAAGGACTGTGCGATAGAAGAAGATAATATGTTGCCAAATGCCAGAGGGCTCAGATCTATTTTTGAATGTCTCAATTTTGCCAGATACGGGGTCGCGTGCGGCGCAGTCGGCTCCGCGGTTTCATGCTATCAGGCTGCCAGAGCATTTGCCCTCGAGCGCGAAGTGTTCGATCGGCCGATTGCCGCCTATCAGCTGGTGCAGGATCAACTGGT
Source organism: Desulfobacteraceae bacterium (assembly GCA_050115755.1). Taxonomy (GTDB): domain Bacteria; phylum Desulfobacterota; class Desulfobacteria; order Desulfobacterales; family JAHEIW01; genus JAHEIW01. The sequence continues at coordinate 1,498 of JASFPY010000153.1, forward strand.
ACGTATTATGGTTGAGATTACCAAAGCACAGTTGATCAATTATCACCTCGGGCGACTGTTGGATGAACACAAGGCCCGGCCGGCTCAAATATCACTGGCCAAAATGAACAACGTGCAGGAAGCCATGAAAATTGCCCGTTTAGCCCGTGATATTCTCGGAGCCCGTGGTATCCTGGCCGACCATCAGGTTATCCGCCATCTCTGCGACCTGGAAGCCATCAGCGCTCTGGAGGGAACCGCCGGGATGCACACGCTGGTGATCGGCAAGGAGATCACAGGAATATCCGCTTTTCATGGTTAAAAGATTCGGCGTTAAAATGTTTTAAGGTCTAGGATTTAAGGATTTATCAAATTGGTTTTATTTGTTTCATTGGTTGTATTGGTTGGTGTCTAAACCGAACCAATTGAGCGGATTAAACCAATCAAACCAATTAAACAAGAAAGTGCTTTACGACATCAAAGCATGAATAAAGGAGCCTGCTATGAAAAAAGCCATTGGTCCCCAGACGTTACTGTATCCCATGCCGGCTGTATTGGTTGGCGCGTTGGTGGATGGAAAACCTAACTTTATGACGGCCGCCTGGTGCGGTATCGCGGCATCAAAGCCACCGGCAATTTCGGTCGGCTTGCAATCGGCGCGATTCACCCTTGAAGGTATTAAAGCGAACAACACCTTTTCCATTAATATACCGTCTGCAGATCTGGTAGAAAAAGTTGACTTTTGCGGTATTTATTCCGGCCACAAAACCGACAAATCCCAAATTTTCAAGGTCGATTACGGAAAACTCGATACAGCCCCCCTGATTCAAGAATGCCCGGTAAATCTCGAGTGCCGGGTGATCCATTCAGTAGAACTCGGCAGCCATATCCTATTCATCGGGGAAATTTCCGAAACCTATGTCAATGAAGATTGTTTGACCGGTGAAAAAGCCGATCCAACCAAGATTGACCCATTAGTATACACCACGGGTGTCATGCAATACCAGAGACTGGGTGAGGTCGTCGGACAGGCCTGGAAGGTGGGCAAGAAAAAGTAGAGGCGGGTTCAAAGGGTTCTGCGTTCAAAGGTTCAAGGGTTTCGGGGTCAAAGATTGATGTGTTGATCGATTAACGCCCTTGGTTTTATTGGTTAAACGAATAAACCGCAGATAGCGTTAAAATCTGAATCTTTTAACCCTGAACCTATGAACGTTGAACCTTTGAACCCTCTAACCTTTTAAGCTTATACAAAAACGAGAGCAGTAAGCGTGTACTTAGCCCGCAAGAACATAAACGGAGTGACCCATTATTTTATCCGGGAATCCTACCGGGATGGTGATCAATTTTTAAGTCGCGATCTAATTGATCTGGGGACGGATCCAGCCGGGCATATCATCTATCCAGGGGGAAACGCGTTTTATATTGACCCGTGGATTCAAGATCGCCTGGATTCGCTGGACGTGACGCTGCAAGACAATAATCTTGAAGATATTTTCTGGCGGTTTTTGGATCCTGCGATTCAACGCGCGCTGGAGCATTTCCGGCACAGAGAAATGCGTTCGCGCAAAAGCAGCAGATCCAGGGAAAAACCCGCAAAGGCTGAACCAACGGCACATACTTTTGATAGGCGCAGGCTTCATTATCTTAAATTTGGCCGCATGGAGCAGGGTTATCCCTGGCTGGTGCCGCAAAAGCTGTTCGACGTATTGCGCAACAAATCCAGAGACGAGATTGAGCAGCTTTTTTTGGACATGGAATTGCAGCTGAACCCCAGGGAATACAAGACCTACACCTATGTTATTTTTGATATCAATCGATTTTTTAAAGAGTCCTTTGCCAAAAAAAGACCACAGTATTTAAAACAGAGTGCGGTTGATGACCATTTTATCGAGGAAATCTGCAGCTTGAACCGGGACCTATCGTTCTGGGCTGGTATGCAAACCACAGGAAGTTTGCACGAATATCTGGTCCGATATGTTCTGATGTATTTTGATTATGATTTTGCCACGAGGTCCTGGGTGGAGGATTACATTCGCAATTTTATTAACAGCCGGCGCGATTATCAATCTCCATTCAAAGCGGGCTCGGTCAATTTAAAAGAAGCCGGCGCTGTTTTCGGTGAAACCAAAGACGCACTTAAAAAGATGAGCAGACAGGAACTGGTTCGAATTTTTCGGCGCAGAGCACAGGAGTTTCACCCGGACAAAGGCGGTGACGCGAAAAAATTTGTCGAATTAACTAAGGCTTACCACATGCTACTGAGAACCAAAAAGGAGTAAGAGAGGAAAAATAGACCTTGGGAAAAGACACGTGTTTTGATTTCAGCATGCCGGTTGACCGGCGGGATACCGCCAGCATGAAGTGGGACAAGTACAGGGGTAAAGATGTTATTCCGCTGTGGGTGGCTGACATGGATTTTTGTTCACCGCCGGCCGTCATTGAAGCGCTCCATCAGCGCATTGCCCACGGTGTGTTTGGCTATTCGCTACCACCTGAAAGCCTGAACACCACTGTAGTTAAAATGCTCGAGTCCGATTATGGTTGGGCGATTGAACCCCAGTGGCTGGTGTGGTTGCCCGGTCTGGTGACAGGTCTCAATGTGGCCTGCCGGGCAGTCGGCCAAGACAATGATAGTGTCATGACGGCAGTGCCGGTATATCCGCCGTTTCTGACCGCCCCCGCGAACTCCCGGCGCCATCTGGTCAAAGTGCCCCTGCAGGGAGAGGACTATGGCTGGACGTTTGATTTCGATCGCCTTGAAAAAGCGATTACCGCCGACACCCGCCTGTTTCTTCTCTGCAACCCCCACAATCCGGTTGGCCGCATATTTACCCATGAAGAATTAAATAAGCTGGCGATGATTTGTGAAAAGCATGATATCATTATCTGTTCAGATGAAATCCATTGCGGGTTGTTGCTCGACGAAGACAAAACCCACCTGCCAACAGCAACACTGGGGCAAGAAGTGGCGCAACGAACCATTACCCTGATGTCTCCCAGCAAAACGTTTAACCTGCCAGGGCTGGGGTGTGCCTTTGCCGTTATTTCAAATGAGAAACTTCGCCGGCAATTTATCAAGGCGGCTTCAGGAATCGTGCCTCTGGTGAACGCTCTGGGATTTGTAGCGGCGGAAGCCGTCTACCGGGATTGTGCAGGTTGGCACACAGAATTACTGAAATACCTGCGCGGCAATCGCGACACGGTTGCGCACGCCGTCGAAAAGATGCCGTTGCTTTCAATGACGCCCCCTGAAGCAACCTATCTGGCCTGGATCGACATACGATCCGCTGACTTGCCGGACGCGGTTCGGTTTTTTGAAGACGCCGGCGTGGGGCTGCAGGATGGGGTCGAATTTGATGGCCCCGGGTTTATGCGTCTCAACTTTGGCTGTCAGCGGGCTTTGCTCGAAGAGGCACTCGATCGAATGAAATCAGCTATTGGGAAATTAAAAAATGATTGAAGTCGATATCCCCGGGAATCGCCGGTTGCAACTCAAGCATATCGTTTTGGATTATAACGGAACCATTGCCTGCGACGGAGACCTGATTGCAGGCTTAAAAGAAAATTTGGTGGCTCTGGCTGATAGGCTCCAGGTGCATATCCTTACGGCCGATACTTTTGGAAAGGCCCGTCGCGGTCTTGAAGGCATTAAATGTGAGCTTCTAATTCTTGCTCCAGACGCCCAGGATATCGGCAAACTCGAATATGTAAAGGGTCTGGGTGCCGAGCATACCGTCTGCGTGGGCAACGGGCGCAATGATCAACTCATGTTAAAAGAGGCGGCGCTGGGAATAGCCGTGATATTGGAAGAGGGCGCGGCATCAGAAACCCTGCTGGCCGCCGATATTGTCTGTACCGACATCGTATCAGCGCTGGAGTTATTAAAAAATCCATTGAGATTGATTGCAACACTGCGCACCTGAACACAAATTGGGCATGGGGCAGGGTTCAGAGGTTCCCGGTTCAAGGGTTGAAAGGTTCATATGATGGGAACAGCTGATAGCTAAAAAACAGCTTTTTATGCAAAAAAAGGAGGACTAATGGCACAGGACATATTTCAGGTTGATGCGTTTACCGATAAGCCCTTTGCCGGCAATCCGGCAGCGGTTTGCGTTTTGACGGAGGCTGCCGATGAAGCATGGATGCAGCACCTGGCCAATGAAATGAACCTTTCGGAGACCGCATTTTTGGTCCCGCAGGGCGACGGATATAATTTAAGGTGGTTTACGCCGGCGGTTGAGGTCGAATTATGCGGTCATGCCACCCTGGCCAGCGCACATATTTTGTGGGAGCAGGAGTTTTTAGCGCCGGAAAACCCGGCACGATTTTATACCAGAAGTGGCCTTTTAGGCGCGGTACGCAAAGATGCTTGGATCGAGCTTGATTTTCCCGCCGAGCCCGAAAAGCAAACTGAAATTCCGCAAGATCTCTTTAAAGCCCTTGGAACCCCGGCGCAATATGTGGGCAAGAACC
>JASFPY010000154.1:0-5934 GCA_050115755.1 Desulfobacteraceae bacterium
CTCTGGCAATCCGTAAGTTACGAGCTTGCATTTGTCTCCAAAGGGCGTAAATCCAAGGTTTCAGGTGTCAGGTTTCGGGTGTCAGCATAGATCCATTTGAAACCTCGCAAGTTCAGATGCTGAATAGTGACACCTGACACCTGAACACCTTTAATACTCTTGACACTTTTTCTTGTGAGTTCCGAGCCTAAAATTGCACCGTGATCGGAGATGATGACGATGAAGATCCACGAATATCAGGCTAAAGAATTGTTTAAAAAATACAGCGTTCCCGTGCCGCAAGGCGGAGTTGCTTTTGACGCGGATGAAGCCGTTGCTGTCGCCAAAAAATTGGCTGGCTATCCGGTGGTTGTCAAAGCCCAGATTCATGCCGGAGGCCGCGGCAAAGGCGGGGGTGTTAAACTGGCCCGGTCAGCTGACGAAGCCCAAAGCGCGGCCCGGGAAATTATCGGAATGAACCTGGTGACCCACCAGACCGGCAAGCAAGGCAGGCTGGTTAAAAAAGTTTTGGTTGAACAGGGCTTGAACATCGACAAAGAGCTTTATTTGAGCATTATTCCTGACCGTGCATCGGCCCAGATTGTCGTCATGGCCAGTGAAGCCGGCGGTATGGACATTGAAGCGGTAGCCGCCGAAACGCCGGAACGAATTATTAAAGTTTTCATTAATCCGCTGCTGGGCATACAGCCCTACCATTGCCGCGCTGTGGCATTTGGTTTGAATCTGAGTCCGGCGGCCAGCAAACCGTTTGTGGCCATGTTAAAGAATCTTTACCGGCTATTTGTTGACTATGATTGTTCACTGGCTGAAATCAATCCGCTGGTTATTACGGCCGAAGAAGCCGTAATTGCACTCGATGCCAAAGTGAATTTCGATGATAATGCGCTTTACAGACATACGGATATTCTGGAATACCGGGATATTGATGAGGAAGACCCGCTCGAGGTTGCTGCCTCCAAATTCAACTTGAACTACATTAATCTGGACGGCAATGTGGGCAACATGGTCAACGGTGCCGGACTGGCGATGGCCACCATGGATATTATCAAGCAGGCCGGGGCGGAACCCGCCAATTTTTTAGATGTGGGCGGCGGCGCCAGTGCCGAAATGGTCGAAAACGGGTTTCGCATCATTTTAAGAGATAAGAATGTCAAAGGCATTTTAATCAATATATTTGGCGGGATTTTACGCTGCGACGTTCTGGCCAGCGGGGTGGTTGAAGCTGCCAAAAAGACGAGAATCAAAGTTCCGGTGGTGGTGCGAATGGAAGGGACCAATGTGGAAGCGGGGCGAAAAATTCTGGCAGAATCTGGTCTGAATCTGATCACCGCTGCGGATCTAAAAGATGCCGCGCAAAAGATTGCCGAAGTGGTTCATTCAAGTTGATTGTTTCTCGATTTTGTCGGTTTCACCGCTGAGACGCAGAGAACGCAGAGAGATATTTTTTTTCATTTGCCGTTGAGCGGACGGCAAATGAAAACCCTCATCCGCTTCGCGGAACGGAATATGCTGTAAAAACCGGTTTGACTTTCCAAAACAATATTTAAAACTACCCGCAGGCCAAAAGAAAATCTTCTCTGCGACCTCTGCGTTTCTGCGGTGATATATCAGAAATAGGAGAAAGAACGTGAGTATTTTTGCAGATAAAGATACGCGGGTTGTGGTTCAAGGGATAACCGGCAGAGAAGGACAATTTCACACTCGGCATTGCATCGATTACGGAACAAAGATTGTTGCCGGTGTAACACCCGGCAAAGCCGGGCAAAAAATGGATGATATTCCGGTATTTAATACCGTGCAAGACGCTGTCGAAAGTACCGGGGCAAATTGCAGCCTGATCTTTGTTCCGCCGGCCTTTGCCGCCGACGCAATCATGGAGGCCGCTGATGCCGGGCTGGATCTGATAGTGGTCATCACCGAAGGGATTCCGGTGCTGGATATGATGAAGGTCAAAAATTATCTGCAGCATAAACGCAGCCGCATGATTGGCCCCAACTGCCCGGGAATCATAACACCGGGCGAGGCTAAAATTGGCATTATGCCGGGACCCATTCACAAACCCGGTGGCCCGATCGGGGTGGTGTCAAGATCCGGAACCCTAACCTACGAGGTGGTTCATCAGTTAACCCTGCAGGGCATCGGCCAGACGACCTGCATCGGCATCGGGGGCGATCCAATCAACGGTACAAGCTTTATTGATTGTCTGGCGGCATTTGAGCAGGATTCCGCTACCAAAGGTGTGGTAATGGTTGGCGAAATCGGCGGGACGGCGGAAGAAGATGCTTCAGATTTTATTGCCCACAACGTGTCAATTCCAGTGGTGGGCTTCATTTCCGGTTTAACAGCCCCCCCCGGCAGACGGATGGGGCATGCCGGCGCCATTATATCCGGCAGCAGCGGAACGGCCCAGGCCAAAATTGAAGCCATGAAGGCCAACGGGGTTCACGTCTGCGAGGATCTGGGCACACTAGGTGAATTTTGCTCGGAGATTTTTAAATAGTATTTGGTGTTTAGTATCTAGTGTTTCGTATTTTTTGTCCGGCTGCGCTTTACCAAACACCAAACACCAAACACGAAACACCAAACACTAAACACAAATTTACAAACACAGTTTGGAAATTTTTGTATGCACGAAATGGGCATCGCCATGCAGATTGTCGAAATTGCAACCGCCTCTTTGCCGGCGAATTTAGGCGAGGCCCGGGTTACTGCGGTCAATCTGAAAATCGGCAAATTGGCAGCAGTTGTGCCTGAAAGCCTGAGATTTTGTTTCGATGTCGCCGTCAAAGACACGCCACTTACAGGTGCCAAACTGGTCATTGAAGAGGTGCCGGTCGTGGCACGATGTAAAGATTGCGATGCACGATGGACGATTGACGAACCCGTATTTATCTGTAAAACATGTAAAAGCGGTTCACTGGAGATCCTTTCCGGTCGTGAACTCGATATCGAATCCATAGAGGTTGTTGAAGAGGAAAGCCATGATTCCGGGTGATATATTTAAGCCAAAGCGCTATTTTCATCATAAAGATTTTGACAAACCCCATCATTCCCATGCAAACCGTCCGCATGACCATGTGAGCACCCAAAAGAGCGGAACAAGGGAAATAAAGGTTGTCCGTCGGGTTCTGGATGTAAACGAGAGGATGGCCGAACAAAACCGCCAGCTTTTTAGCAAAAAAAGACTTTTTGTGCTCAACATGATGAGCTCTCCGGGCTCGGGTAAAACCACTACCCTGGAAAAAACCCTCGCGCGCATAATGCCGGAGATAAAAAGCGCGGTGATCGTCGGCGATATCTGCACGACCCACGATGCCGACCGGTTGGCCAATACCGGAGCACCGGTGGTTCAGATCAATACCGATGAATTCGGGGGGGACTGTCACCTGGTTGCGCATGTGATAGAAAAAGCGGCGGTTACACTGGATCTGGATGATATCGACTTTCTGGTGATTGAAAACGTGGGAAATCTTGTCTGTCCGGCAGAGTTTGATATTGGTGAGGATTCACGGGTGGTGGTATTAAGTGTGGCCGAGGGCGAAGACAAACCGGTAAAATATCCCCTGATGTTTCGGGAATGCGAAGCAGCACTTTTAAATAAGGTTGATTTGCTGCCCTATCTGGATTTCGAAAAAGAAAAAGCGGTGGATTACATCCATCAGGTTCATCCGGGAATGCCGGTTTTTGAAATTTCCGCCAAAACCGAAGAAGGCTTCGAACCCTGGATCGAGTGGCTCAAAAATAAGATTAAAGAAAAAAAATAGGTATTGGGTATTAGGTATCGGGTATTCGTTATTGATGCTCATGATTTACCAATACCTAATACCCAGTACCCAATACCCAGCCATCTATCCTTCCATGGCTTTCTTCCAGAAGGGTGACAGCTGTCTTAAGCGCTCGATGATGGGAGGCAATTTTTCCAGAATCACATCAATTTCATCTTCCGTATTGTAACGGCTGAGGCTGAAGCGGATGGAGCCGTGGGCCGCGGTAAAGGGAACGCCCATGGCACGCAATACATGGGAGGGTTCCAGCGAGCCGCTGGTACAGGCGGAACCCGAAGATGCACAGATACCATATTCATTCAGCATCAGCAGGATCGCTTCTCCTTCCACGTATTCAAAGGCAATGCTGCTGGTATTCGGCAAGCGGTTGGCCACTTTACCATTGACCAATGCATTTGGCACTGTATCCAAAAGGGTTTGCTCGAGTCTGTCGCGCAGCCGGCTGACGCGCTCGTAACCATTTTGCGCAAGATGTGCGGCCGCCAGTTCGGCTGCCTTGCCCATGCCGATAATCGATGCCGTATTTTCAGTGCCGCCGCGCCGGCCCCATTCCTGATGGCCGCCGATCATAAACGGTGAAAACTTGGTGCCTCTGCGGATATACAAGGCTCCGATTCCCTTTGGCGAATGAAACTTGTGGCCCGAAAGTGAGAGCATATCCACCCCGGTCTCGCCGAGATTGATTGGAATTTTGCCTACGGCCTGAACGGCATCGGTATGAAACAAAATTCCCCGGCTTTTAATTTCCCGGGAGACTTCTTCGATTGGGAAAATTACGCCGGTTTCATTGTTGCCCCACATGAGGCTGACAATTGCCGTATCGTCGCTAAGGCTTTTATATAGATAGTCGACATCGAGTTCGCCGTCACGGTTTACTGGAACAAAAGTGGTGCGGTATCCCTTCTTAGACAGGGCTTCATAAAGATTTTTTATTGCCGGGTGCTCGACTCTGGAAGTAACCAGATGCTTTTTATCCGGATAGGACTCGATGGCGGCGCGTATGGCCGTACCGTCGCTTTCCGTTCCACAGCTGGTGAAAACGATTTCCTTGGGTGCCGCGCCAATTAGATTTGCCACATTTTCCCTGGCAGTTTGAATTGCCCCGGCGACATTTCCGCCGAAAGAATGCATGCTGGAAGGATTGCCGTAGTTGGTGCTGAAATAGGGCATCATGGCATCCAGCACTTCCGGCGCAACCATAGTGGTGGCGTTGTTATCAACATAAATGACATTCATCACAGCACCTCCTCGACCACCAGTTCCGGTGATACCAGTTCGCGCAAACGGGATTCCACATAGTGTTTAAGCGTAATCGTTGATTTGGCGCATGCCGCACAGGAGCCGCCCAAACGAACGAGGACTCGATTTCCGTCGACATCGATTAATTCAAGCCGGCCGGCATCTTTCTTTAGGGTCGGATTGATCTCGCGCTCTATACTTTCTTCAATCAATTTAATTTTTTGTAAATTGGTTAAAGCCGGAGCCTTTTTCTGAGCCGGCCGCTCGCTTTCCAAAATCGTGTCGATGATTTCCTGGATGCGGTCGTGACAGTTGCTGCAGCCGCCGCCGGCTTTTACGTAGTCGGTGACATCATCAATGGTCGTCAGTCGGTTTTCACGAACGACGCGTTCGATTTCACGATCGGTGACTCCGAAGCACTCGCAAACGATTTCACCCTCAACCTTTTTTTCGGGTTCACCGAGATAACAGCCAATGGCCTTTTCCAGCGCATCGCGGCCCATGACCGAGCAATGCATCTTTTCTCTCGGCAGGCCGCCCAGGTATTGGGCGATGTCCTCGTTGGTGATTTTTTGCGCTTCCTCCAGGGTCAGGCCTTTGACCATTTCGGTCAGAGCTGATGAAGACGCGATGGCACTGGCGCAGCCAAACGTCTGAAAGGTGGCGTCTTTTATCTTGTTGTTTTCATCGAGCTTGAAATAAAACGTCAGTGCATCACCGCAGGCTATGGATCCGACCTCTCCCACGCCATCAGCATCTTCTATTACGCCGACATTGCGCGGGTTTAGAAAATGATCTTTTACTTTATCGGTATACTCCCACATGTCATCCTCCCGTTCGAATCATTTGTTTCAGGCACAAAACCTTTTCAGCAGACGATTTACTCCAAATATAATCATTTTTTTTTAAA
>JASFPY010000155.1:0-5930 GCA_050115755.1 Desulfobacteraceae bacterium
ATTGGTTTAATTCGTTCGAACTGATTTCAGAACCTTCAAAAATATTTATATTCGAAACTTCCTCCTAAAGCCCGACTGCAGCTTTTGATGTTTTTACAAACCAATTAAACCAATCGAACGAATAAAACCAATTCAACCAAACACATTTTAATGCCCCGCTTTTCCTTTTTTATATTCCATTCCAAAGAACCCGTCACTGCAGACAGCCGGATGTGGCATGAGCCCATGCCGTTGAGGCTCGATGCGCTGATGAAGCAGGATAGAGACGCAGAATCTGTCAGCCATGCGGCTTATTTTCAAGCGGCACAGGCTTTTCTCGAAGCCAACTCTTTTGAAACGATTCGACATGCGCTTTGCCGACAGCTTAATTATAATGTTGAAACGCCGGACATCAAAGAAATCCGTATTTGTCTTCAAAAACACGGTGAATTTTATCACCCCGCGCGAATCGAAACCGTTATTTATCAGAAGCAACTTTCCCTGGTACTTAACGTGGCCATTTCCGAAACCGGCAGGCGCTTCATCGAAGCGGAATTTCATATCTTAAACCGGCTGAATAGCGAGCAGCCGCTTCAGTATTTGCCGCAGGCATACGGATTCGGTCGGACTGTTTCAAACGGAAAAAATTTTGCAATGTTTTTGGGCCAATGGTTTGAAGGGCACCATGAATTCCATATTTCAATCGATCCGATCGATAAAAGGCCCAAAATCATGGTCTGGGATGACGCCCGGAGCCGGTTTTTCCTTTCAGCCGAGCAGACCCAAATCCTTTATGCTCAGGTTTCAAAAATTCTAACCGGTTACTATAATCTGGAGTCTTTCGAACAAATCTTTTCCTGGCACCATGCTGCCGGTGATTTTATTTTGAAGATTGAAGATAGAAAACTGGAACTCAGACTCATTACGGTTCGGCGGTATGCAACGATCTTCGAAAATCAGCAGCGTATCCAGCATGCTCCGGGTGATCCGCAGCGCATCTTGCAGGCCCTGCTGATTTTCTTTTTAAGCCTTTCGATCCATACGCGTCTAGACCGCCTTGACGGAATCGGGGAAATGGTATGGTCGGACAGCATCGCTGTTGAACCCACCTTAATCGGATTTTTGGAAGCCCTTTCAACAAAGCCCGATGTTCCTTTGTTGCCGGATTCGCCGCTGGCCTGCTTTATGGCCTATCTGGCATCCTGCACCGAAGGGGACTTGATGGATCTGTCAGGAGCGATTGTCAACCGGCTCAATCCGCAAATGCCGGGGCTGAAAGTCATTGAGGAAAATATCCGCCCGCACGTCGAGACCCTTTACGCCGCCATCCAACAAATGTTATCGATGGAATAAATTAATGAATGGAGTGTTGGAGTAAGGGAGTTATCGAGCAATGAAAAGATGAATTTGAAATTCTGCCTGAATGTGAATCAATTTCTATCGGTCAAATTATCACGCTTCATCAGCACTCCAATACGCCATCACTCCAGTACGCCAGTGTTTTTCATGGAAGCTTCCACAACATAATGTGCTCTTTCCCTCACCGGCCACAAGATAAAGTATTGTCTGAAAATTCGGATCACTTTTAGTGGCGTTAACCTGTTGTAACGATTCTTTTTTATTGACAAGCTGAAAGATTAATTCTATATCAAACTTTTTGGCCATTCAGAAAATCAAAAGCGAAAATATTTGCAATAAAATCAGAAAAAAACAGTTTGAGAGGAGGTGAATTCAGGCAGATCTCTGGAGTGGAAGACGATCTTTTAAAGTTGAAGCGAAATTATTAACGAATATGGAGGTAAATAATGGCAAAACATAAAACCCCGTTGTTGGACCAGCTTGAAAGCGGGCCGTGGCCGAGTTTTGTTTCGGATTTGAAACAGCAGGCCGAAGTCAGGGCAAAAAACAAGGAAAAAGTCGAATTTCAGATTCCTGAGGATGTGGTTGAAGACCTTCTGGGTGTAATGGAGCTTTCATTCAAACACGGCAGAACCCACTGGAAACACGGCGGAATTGTCGGCGTGTTCGGCTATGGCGGCGGTGTTATCGGTCGCTATTGCGATCAGCCCGAAGAGTTTCCGGGCGTGGCACACTTCCATACGCTGCGCGTCAACCATCCGAGCGGCAAATTTTACACCACCAAATATCTAAGAGAGCTCTGTGATCTCTGGGATTTCCGCGGCAGTGGTATGACCAACATGCACGGCTCTACCGGTGACATTATTTTTCTGGGTACCACTACTCCCCAGCTGGAAGAGATCTTTTATGAGATGACCCATAAACACAACCAGGATCTGGGCGGCTCCGGTTCAAACCTGCGAACTCCCTCGGACTGCATCGGTGAGGCGCGTTGTGAATATGCCTGCTACGACACCCATGCCCTTTGCTATCACCTGACTCAGGAATATCAGGATGAGCTGCACCGGCCGGCATTTCCGTATAAGTTCAAATTCAAGTTTGACGGATGCCCGAATTGCTGCGTGGCTTCGATTGCCCGTGCGGACATGTCCTATATTGGCACCTGGCGAGATGATATCCGTATTGATCAAGAAGCGGTACAGGCTTACATCGGCGGTGAGTTTGCGCCCAATGCCAATGACCACAGCGGCCACGATTGGGGCCCCTTTGACATCCAGAAAGAAGTCATTGATCTTTGCCCCACCGAGTGCATGTGGATGGAAGGCAAAAAACTCATGATCGATAACAAGGAGTGCAACCGCTGCATGCACTGCATCAATGTGATGCCCCGGGCGCTTCGAATTGGAGAGGACAGAGGCCTTTCCATTCTGGTCGGTGCCAAGGCCCCGATTCTCGATGGTGCCCAGATGAGCTCTATGCTGGTTCCTTTTATCAAAGTCGAGGAACCTTATGATGAAATCAAGGAGATCATCGAGTCCATCTGGGATTGGTGGATGGAAGAAGGCAAGAACCGCGAGCGGCTCGGCGAGCTGATGAAACGCCAGGGATTCCAGAAACTGCTGGAGGTCACCGGCATTGAGCCCGATCCGCGAATGGTTAAAGAGCCGCGATCCAACCCGTACATCTTCTGGAAAGAAGATGAAGTTCCGGGCGGATTCACACGAGACATCAACGAATTTAGAAAATATCATCAGAGATAGGGGGATAAAACCATGGCATTTGTATCATCAGGTTACAATCCGGACAAACCGATGGAAGATCGGATTACTGATATCGGTCCGCGAAAATACGACGAATTTTATCCGCCGGTCATCGCCAAAAACAAAGGCAAATGGCTGTATCATGACGTCATCAAGCCCGGCGTTCTGGTGCATGTGGCCGAATCCGGCGACAAAGTTTGGACGGTGCGCGTCGGTGGGGTGCGGCTTATGAGCACCACCCACATCCGCGAGATCTGCGAAATTGCGGAAAAGCACTGTGACGGCTATGTGCGGTTTACCACGCGCAACAACATCGAGTTCATGGTGGCAGACGAGAAGAAACTCGATCCACTGGTCAAAGATCTTGAAAGCCGCAAGTTTGCTGCCGGCAGCTTCAAGTTCCCCATCGGCGGAACCGGTACAGCCATCACCAATATCGTGCATACCCAGGGATGGGCCCACTGCCACACACCGGCCACCGATGCTTCCGGGCCGGTCAAGGCCACCATGGACGTGCTCTTCGACTACTTTCAGGACCACAAACTGCCGGCCAAATTGCGTGTATCGCTGGCCTGCTGCTTGAACATGTGCGGTGCGGTCCATTGCTCGGACATCGCGATCCTGGGATACCATCGTAAACCGCCCATGCTGGACCACGAATACCTGGACAAGATGTGCGAGATCCCGCTGGCCATTGCCGCCTGCCCGACAGCAGCCATCAAGCCGGCCAAGATCGAGGTCGGAGGCAACAAGGTCAACAGTGTGGCCGTCAATGAACCCCGCTGTATGTTCTGCGGTAACTGCTACACCATGTGTCCCTCCATGCCACTGGCCGACACCGAGGGTGACGGCATCGTCATCATGGCGGGGGGCAAGGTCTCCAACCGCATCAGTGCACCGAAGTTTTCCAAGGTGGTTGTGGCCTTTATTCCAAACGAACCGCCGCGCTGGCCGAAAACGACGGATACCATCAAAAAGATTGTACAGGCCTATGAGAAAGGCGCCAACAAATACGAGCGTCTGGGAGAGTGGGCCGAGCGCATCGGATGGGAACGATTCTTTGAAAAATGCGAACTGGAATTTACCCACCATCTGATCGATGATTTCCGGGATCCGGCTTACTATACATGGCGCCAGACCACGCAGTTTAAGTTTTAAGCGCTAAATCAAACCTGCAGGGGGGCATAACCCTCGGGGGGTGCCCCCTGCCTTTGCTGAAAAGAGGAAAATTATGGCTCTGGATTACGAGGAATCAAAAAATAAAATAATAGAAACACTGCAAAAGAAATTAAAAACCAAGTCCAAATTTTACTTTAATGATCTGGCCAAAATTTTAGAGGCCAAACCGCGCGAGGCCAAAAAGGTCATTAATCAGCTGGTGCAGGAGGAGATTCTGGAATACTGGTCAAGCGGATCTACTTCCCTTTACGGGCTGAAAGGTACAGGCAAGCAGGCGGGTGCAGAACACGAGGAAAAGGAATAATCGGGTTCGTCCAAGAGCCCTTTTTTCTTTGTCGCTCATGTAGGCTTCAATGCATCAGATTGGCAAGTTTGCTCCCAGAATTTTGATTGCTGCTTTGCGCGGCGGTTCGGGCAAGACCATCCTTTCAATCGGACTGATCGCTGCGTGGAAAAAGCATAAAAAATCCATTGCACCCTTCAAAAAAGGCCCGGATTATATCGATACGGGGTGGTTGGCCCTGGCTGCCGGCCGGCCCTGTTATAATCTGGACACCTTCCTTTTAGAGACACCTCAAATTTTACAGTCTTTTACGGCGCATACACACAAAAATGATATTGCGGTCATCGAGGGAAACCGCGGGCTTTTTGACGGTATCGACCTGGCCGGCAGCACCAGCACGGGCGAACTGGCCAAATTGCTGGAAACGCCGGTCTTGCTGTGCGTGGACTGCACCAAGATTACCCGCACGATGGCGGCGGTCATTTCAGGCTTAATGCAGTTTGATCCGGATGTAATGATTAAAGGGGTCGTGCTAAACCGGGTGGCGGGATCCCGCCACGAACGCATCCTGCGCGACAACATCGAGCACTATTGCGGGATTCCGGTACTCGGCGCCATACCGAAGCTGACAGCACAGATTTTTCCGGAGCGCCATATGGGCCTGGTGCCCACCCCCGAACATGACTGGGCCGGCGAATCCATTGATACGGCTGCACAGGTTGCTTCCGAGCACATTGATTTAGACGCGATTTATGAACTCATCCAGGATCTGCCGCAGATCGATGCAGAGGTCAGAAGTCAGACGTCAGAAGACAGAAGTCAGATTATCCTTGATGAAGCAGAAAGGCCCAAAATAGGTATTATAAAGGATTCCGCTTTTCAGTTCTACTACCCGGAAAACATTGATGCCCTGAAGGAAGCCGGTGCTGAAACGGTTTTTATCAGCCCGTTGGCTGAAAAAACATTGCCTGAGTTGGATGCGCTCTACATCGGTGGCGGATTTCCGGAAACTCATGCCCGGGAGCTGGCTGAAAACAAGCGTTTTCGCAAAGAGCTGAAGGCGCTGGCCGAAGACGGCCTGCCGATTTACGCTGAGTGCGGCGGCCTGATGTATCTGGGTGAAGAACTGATACTGGAAAAGAAATCCTACTCCATGGTCGGGGTGTTGCCGCTGACCTTTGATTTTTATTTCCGACCCCAGGGACACGGATACACGGTTGTGACCGTTGAAAACGAGAACCCCTTTTATGAAGTCGGTACTGAAATTCGAGGACACGAGTTTCACTACTCCCGGGTGGTGCATTGGAGCGGTGAGGAAAAGGATCTGGTCTTCCGTATGCAAAGAGGTGTTGGAATTACCAGGGACAGAG
>JASFPY010000156.1:0-5897 GCA_050115755.1 Desulfobacteraceae bacterium
CTGAACCTCTTCCGCGATTTCATTTAAAATCAACTCTATCCGCGCCCGTCGAATTTCCAAAAATTCTTCCGGCAACCACTCCGCAGACGAGGGCAATATTGCCTCGAAAGTAAGGTCGTTCATCACTTAAATGTAATCATGGACCGCATCTACACCGCAGGGTCTGAGTTGACACGCCTGGCACTTTTTCATATGGTGCATCCCGGCACCCCGTCGTATCGGCGTGCAATCTTAACAGCTGAAGAGATGTCAGTTCAATGGAAACACACAGTGATGCAATACCAAACACATGGCTTACGCCATTAAGGCCCGCAGCAAGATTTTGCAGAATTTTCTGAAGCTGCTTGAGAATTTAATCAAAATTGACCCGACCGCATTCGCTATCGATCGGTTTCATTGAGATTTCCTTGTAGCCCTGAAAGAAGAACAATACCATGCAGTATGGAGCCATGAACTTTCCGATCAAACCGGTTGTCGAAGAGCTGACAGATATCGCCGCGCTGGGCTTTGACTATCTGGAACTGACGATGGATCCACCCCAGGCGCATTATACCACCATTCGACAACAGATGAGTTCGATTTTAGGTGCCCTGGAATCGCAATCTATGAATATCGTCTGCCATCTTCCTACCTTTGTTTCCACAGCCGACCTGACCGACAGTATCCGGCAAGCATCCCTGCAGGAAATGTTTTATTCACTGGAAGTCGCAGCCGAGCTCGGATGCCAAAAAGTCGTTTTGCACCCCGGTCATATCGGCGGAATGGGCATCTATGTAAAGGAAACCGCGCTGGCCCATGCGAATCATAGTCTGGCGGCAATCATCGATCGCGCGCAAACGCTGGGGCTTTGTGTCTGTCTTGAGAACATGTTCCCCAAATGCCGGGCTTTTGTGAAGCCGGATGATTTTGTCGAGATTCTGCAACGGTTTCCGGATCTAATGCTGACACTGGACACCGGCCATGCCAATATCGGCAATCCAAGCGGCCGACGCATTCTGGAATTTATCGAAAAATTCGGCCACCGCATCGGCCACCTGCACATCAGTGATAATTTTGGTGAACGCGATGATCATATCCCGCTGGGCGCGGGCAGAATCGACTTTTTAAAAATTGTAAACGCGCTAAAGCAATGCAAATACGACGACACCGCGACCTTCGAAATATTTTCAGAAGACCGCCGGGAGTTAAAAAAAAGCAGGGAAAAATTTGACGACATACTAAAAAAAACTGAGTTGGATTGTTAAACCGACAGTAAAAAGTTTTCAGTGTTCAGGTATCAGCAAAAAGGGGGGTCAGGTGCCGAGTTTCAGGCTTTCAGAGGCGGTATTGGACAACATCCGATTACGAGGACGACGACGAGGACGAGTAAGATGAGCAGAATAAAATATCGTCCTCGTCCTCGCACTCGTCCTCGTAATTGATAACTGACTTACATCTGAAACATGACACCTTAATTTTGAAAAGCTGTTATCTAATTTATTGAAAAAACAAAGAAACGGCACTCATGGCCCTTTTAATCATCGCACCGGACATTAACGTAAACGCCTGGGTAAAACATCTCGGCATGCTGGACCCGGGCATCGATATTCGTATCTGGCCGCAAGTCGGTGTTGCAGATGATATTACCTTTGCGCTGTGCTGGTACCATCCGCCGGGTGAATTCAAGAAATATAAAAATTTAAAATGTATCGCCTCCCTGGGTGCCGGAGTGGATCACATCTTACGTGACCCCGATCTGCCTGCAGGCATACCGATTACGCGGGTCGTCGAGCACTGCATGGCGCAATCGATGAGTGAATATGTTGTATTAGCTGTATTGAACTATTGTCGTCAGTTCGATTCGTTCCGTGCCGATCAGTTTCAAAAAAAGTGGCAGCCCCGCATACCCTTGCTGGCAGCCGATATGCGGATCGGTATCATGGGCCTGGGACAGCTCGGCAAAGATGCGGCTAAAAAACTGGGCTATCTGGGCTTTCCGGTCAGCGGTTGGAGTCAAACACCAAAGGACATCGAAGGGGTCACGTGTTTGGCCGGGGACGAGGCACTGGATGATTTCTTATCTCAGACCCGCATCCTCATCTGCATGCTGCCCCTAACACCGAAAACCAAAGGCATATTAAACCATAAAACTTTTGCGAAACTGCCCGCCGGCGCCTATGTGATCAATACCGCCCGGGGACAGCATCTGGTCGAAAAAGATCTGCTCGCCGCCCTCGATTCGGGGCAACTGGACGGCGCCTGTCTGGATGTGTTTGAGGTTGAGCCTCTGCCTGAGGACCACCCGTTCTGGAACCACCCCAAAATTATTGTAACCCCCCATATCTCCAGCATCACTTATCCCAGAGACGTGGCACCGCAAATTATTGAAAATTATCAGCGCACCGAAACCGGCAACCCGTTGCTGCATGTCGTTGATGTCGATCGCGGTTATTAAACCGGTTTTGATCAGCGGTGGCGGAAAGGGGTTTACTTATGATCGATAATCTCAAATCCGGAAATCAGCTGCTCAAAATCTGCCCGGGCGATCTGCTCCCAGGGGGTGGAAGGCCTGAATTGAAGTGATGACCTGGCTCCCGCCGAAAAGAACTTTCCGGACTGCAGCCAGGGCTTGCGAAGTCGATATATAAATTCATCTCCCAGATCCAGGATAAGGTCCAGATCGTCTGTTTTTTCAAGCAGTTCGACCAGGAGGATGTTTTGAACCCGCCCGCTGCCTTTCATGTGTCGCTGACCCTGCGGTCCTGCATAGATCTCTAAAACAGCATCCTCAACCATAACCGCACGGTTGTCCACTGCGATGATAAACGCCTGTTCCACTGCGTATTCGCCTTCGACAAACGGTATCCAATTGGCCATATGGGCTTTTCCTCTGAATAAAACGGCGTAAATGTTCACGCTTGATTAGAAGTGGTTTCAAAACCCCATCTAAGGCCCAATGACTGCGTTGCAGGCCTCCGATAAATGCTCACATACAAATTAGCTAATAGTTCATAGCTGATAGCTGATAGTCTAAAGGATTGAAATCCTCTTTTCTATGAGCTATGAGCGCTAGGCTATGAGCTTTAGATTGCCTTGCCCTTGAACCTGATCTGAGGTTTTGAAACCACTTCTGGATATTACCACAATTTCGATCACTTCAGTCAAGAGTTACTTGCTATCTGATGAGCAAATCTGATAAGGAACTTTCGTTTCGTTTTAATCTACCCAAATCCGGGTAGACTTCGCTGACGCATTCAGAATGGAAGCGCATGATATTTTCACGAAAGAAAACTGCAACTTCGCCGGTTTTCTATGGCTGGTATGTGCTCGCCGCCAGTTTTTTCCTGCTATTTTTCCAATCCGGCGCCCGTTTTTCTTTTGGAATTATGTTTAAACCCATGGCCTCCGATCTGGGCTGGAATCGGGCATCGATTTCATCAGCTTTTTTCCTCAATACGATATTTTTCGCCCTGACCTTGAGCCTTGCCGGCAAGCTTTACGACCGCTACGGACCTCGTTGGGTAATTCTGGTTTCAACACTGTTGCTGGCAGCGGGTTACATCAGCACCTCCCAGGTTTACACGCTGTGGCAATTTCACCTTTTTTACGGTGTTTTGACCGCAGTGGGCATTGGTGGCGCATCGGTTCCGTTAATTGCGGCCTTGATGAGCAAATGGTTTGCCAGGCGCAGAGGTCTGGCCATCAGCCTGGCATTATCGGGTTATTGCCTGGGCCAATTCGTACTGGTTCCCATTATTAATTGGTTTGTTTTAACCTATGGCTGGCGGTTCTCATACGTTCTTTTGGGCTTTATCATTCTGGCCGCAAATATTCTGATAGTCTTAACGGTGATAAAAGGCGATCCTGAAGATATGGCCCTCAAACCGTATGGATCCGATTGGGTCGATGCGGCAACCGCTCCCGAAAAACCAAACAATACAGTCCCCCAGCCAAACGACTTGAGCCTCATGCAGGCCGGTAAAACCCCATCATTCTGGTTCTTTTTGCTCTTTATGTCTATTTGCGGCAGCGGTGATTTTCTGGTAGCAGCCCACCTGGTTCCGGTTGTAACCGATTACGGTGTCTCCCCCACCTCGGCTGCCAACATGATGGCCTGGTTTGGCCTCATGAGCATGGGGGGGATTCTGATTGCCGGCCCCGCTTCAGATCTGATCGGCAACAAAATCCCCATCGCCCTCACTTTTGTTCTGCGGCTGGCACTGTTTTTGATGATTTTGAGATATCCCAGCCCCATCATCTTTTTTATATTTGCAGTCGGCTTCGGGTTTACCTTATTGATTACCGCACCGCTAACCACAACCCTAGTTGGACGGCTCTACGGATTTACGCATGTGGGTCTGATTTCAGGATTTATTACGACCATCCACCATCTCGGCGGTGGCTTTTGGGCCTTTATGGGTGGCGTTCTCTTCGACAAAACCGGCAGTTATCAAATCACATTTGCGCTTTCAGCCGCTCTGGCGGCCATTGCCATAATCAGCAGCCTGGCCATAAAGGAAAAAAGGCACACCCCACCAGCAAGCAAGGATGGTTTGCCGTGAAAAAGCTCCCGTTTCTGCAGAAACACGAACAAGCTAAACACCCGCCGGGACGAAACGAAGGCTTTTTACAAGTCATCACGTTTTTTGCCAGGATCTTACTGCTCCCCTTTTTTCGTCTCGAGGCAGACGGCATGCAGAATCTGCCCAGGGACAGGTCCTTTATCCTTTTGTCCAAACACCAGCGTTGGGAAGACATCCCGCTGCTGGGTCTCGCCACGCCGCGCCCGCTTTATTATATTGCTAAATATGAACTATTTAAAAATACGCTGAGCAACCGGTTTTTCAGCGCACTGGGCGGGATACCATTAAACCGGAGACGTCCCCTTGAAAGCCGGCGCTTTTTACAGGCCACCATTCAACTGCTCGAAAAGGGTGAAGGGGTCGTCATCTTCCCGGAAGGCACCTATTACCGCAACAAAATGGGGCCCGGTCAAACCGGCATGATCAAATTTGTGCTTTCCCGGCTGGAGCTTCTCTTCATTCCTGTCGGCATCAATTATGCGGCCAGGGGCTGGCGAACCCGTGTTCGCATAAGGTTCGGCAACGCGTTTCATACCGACCCAGCTGTAGCCGCAGATAGCTTTGTCGGGCACATGATGAAAGAGATTGCAGCGCTTTCGGAGCTGCCCGTCAACTAGAATTTGATTCTGACGGTGACATTATAATCTATTTTGACCCTTCCGACTCCTGCCGCCTAAGAATTCAACGACGGCCCTATGACTGAATAAAAATTATTATTTAATGGGTTATTTTATTCTTTCAAAAGTGATTTGAGTCATTCAATTTAAATTTAGTAAATAAATTAAAAAAACTGTTGATTCGGCTAAAATAGTACTATATGGAAAAGACATAGTGGACAAAGGCCCGTTTTATCGGCTGTCAGCAGTAACTCCCTCCAAATTTTGTTCTGGCCAAGAGAAGAAAGACGTCAAAATTTAACGGCGAAACCGCAGCCTTATGGTGATAAAATGGATGCGATAGCAAAACCCTTGCGCGACGCAATCCAGGTCACGAAGTATTTTCACGACAATTGGGGTACCCGATCCGGTATTGACCGTCGACAAAAAAATGGATTTTATGCGGGACCGGAAAGAAGAATACGCACCGAACGCCGCAGTGGATTTGACCGCCGCAGGCTCTCTTTTGTCAACAGAAGAGCGGTGATGGACT
Source organism: Desulfobacteraceae bacterium (assembly GCA_050115755.1). Taxonomy (GTDB): domain Bacteria; phylum Desulfobacterota; class Desulfobacteria; order Desulfobacterales; family JAHEIW01; genus JAHEIW01. The sequence goes on from JASFPY010000156.1 coordinate 5,712, forward strand.
TCAGGGCAGCTTACAGAGACCTGTAGTTATAACGATTTATAAATTTACGCGAAAAAAAAACAGGGAGTCAAATGCCCTGTTTTTTTTTGACTTAACTTTACTCTATTTTACTCTAATTTGCTGCATTTTACAGATTTTTACGCTAGAAGTGGTTTCAAAACCTCAGATCAGGTCCAAGGGCAAGGC
>JASFPY010000157.1:0-5891 GCA_050115755.1 Desulfobacteraceae bacterium
AATTTTTTCATAAAATCGCCGGTAAGGGTTATGTTCCAGGACCCAGACCAACATCGAATAGATATCGAAATGGTTCAGCTTCGTCGCCAGGGCTGAAACAAGTCCGGTGCCGATACCCTGCCGCTGGCGATTTTTCAGCACGTACAGTGCGTAAATTTCACCATTGTAGATATCATCACCCTGCCGCTCATAACCGCCGCTGACAAAGCCCACCACCTCACCTGCCTCTACGGCAACATAACTGATGACTTCTCTGCTTTTCAATTCATTCATAAATTCCCACTCGAGGCGGCTTGCCGACATGGCGTATAAGTAGCCAAACGGCACCAGGCCGAGGTATGTATCCCGCCAGGTGCGAATGTAAATGCAGGAGATGGAATGTGCATCGGCTTCTTGGGATGGGCGAATTAGCATTGAAAACACCATCAATCGGAACTACTTATAATAGGCAATATAATACGTCTAATCCTGTTTGAAAATAGGCCGGCAAGAGAAATTCGCGGGTTATCGGATTGGGGATTGGGGAATTCGGAAGGCTTAATAAAAGCAGATACAGCTGCTGCCGCACTCCGCCGGATCCTGAGTCGCCGTGGCGCTGATTCCGACAACCTCGATGTCAAAGGTCAGCGTTTGTCCGGCCAGGGGATGATTCAGGTCGACCACCACCTTTTCATCATCCACCTCTGTTATCATGGCCGGAACCTGCCGCCCTTGCGGCGAGGATAGGGCCACTGCCTGGCCCACCTCGGGGTTGACTTCCGACGGAATATCCGCCCGCGGAAAAGAATGGATACGGCTTTCGTCTTTTTGCCCAAAAGCGTCCTCCGGATCGAGGGTGAAAACCTTTTTTTCGTTTAAAGACATGCCCAGCAGCGCCTCTTCAAAACCGGAGAGGACCTGCCCTGCGCCCATTTCCACCTCCAGGGGATGCCGCCCCTCGCTGGTATCGAACACCTCTCCGTTTTGCAACGTCCCTTTGTAATGCACGCTGACAAACTGTCCGTTTTCAACTTTCTGCATTAAAATCTCCTTTATTTCAATTGATAAGCTGTGAATTTAATGATCAAATCGCCCGAGTCAAGTTTTAGTTAAAACATTGCCTTTACAATCGGGATCTACACTGATACAGTGCGCCGCTTAAAAATCGAAATACGGAATAGACAGGAATAAGGTAAGATAATTAATGGAAACTTACAATCAAAAAGAAATTAACCGCAGAAAAACCTTTGGCATCATCAGCCATCCGGATGCTGGCAAGACCACTCTGACGGAAAAGCTGCTTCTTTTCGGCGGAGCGATCCAGCAGGCCGGGACTGTTAAGGCAAAGGGCGCCGCCCGGCATGCCACCAGTGACTGGATGTCAATTGAAAAAGAACGCGGCATCTCGGTGACAACTTCGGTAATGAAATTCAATTACAAGGATTTTGAGATTAATCTTCTCGACACACCCGGCCACCAGGATTTTTCAGAAGATACCTATCGGGTGCTGACCGCCGTCGACAGCAGTCTGATGGTCATCGACCATGCCAAGGGCGTGGAACCCCAGACCGAAAAGCTAATGGAGGTCTGCCGGAACCGCAATACCCCGATAATGACATTCATCAACAAACTTGACCGCGAAGGTATGGCACCGCTGGATATCCTGGATGACATTGAAAATAAACTGCAGATCGAATGCACACCGCTTTCCTGGCCGATCGGCATGGGCAAGCGCTTTAAGGGAGTGTATAACCTTTTATACAAAAAGCTGCATCTTTTCAGACCCGGCGCCGACACGCGCGAACAGGAAGGAATCGTTATTCAGAATTTGTCCGATCCTGCCCTCGATCAACTTCTGGGCAGCCAGGCGGATGAACTGCGGGCAGACATCGAGCTGATCGAGTGTGCCGTTAATCCGTTTGAAATCACCGATTATTTAAAAGGAGGCCAGACGCCGGTCTTTTTTGGGAGCGCTATTAATAATTTCGGCGTTCAGGAGATGCTGGATGCGTTTGTTGAAATGGCGCCTGCACCGGGTTCGTGCGCTGCCGTCTCACGTGAAGTTTCGCCGTATGAAAAATCGTTTTCGGGTTTTGCCTTTAAAATACAGGCCAATATGAACTCGGCCCACCGGGACCGCATCGCGTTTGTCAGAATCTGTTCGGGAAAATTCAGCAGAGGGATGAAGGTCATCCACCACCGGATCGGAAAAGAGGTTGCCCTGTCCAATGCCACCATCTTCATGGCGCAGGACCGCCAAAATGTGGAAGAGGCATTTCCCGGCGATATTATCGGAATTCATAACCATGGAACCATCAAAATCGGAGATACCTTTACCGAAAAAGAGGCTTTGAAATTCAGCGGTATCCCGAATTTTGCACCAGAGCATTTCAAACGCATTCGCCTGCAGAATCCGCTTAAAGTCAAACACCTTCACAAAGGATTGACCCAGCTGGCCGAAGAAGGCGCTGTACAGGTTTTTCGGCCGGTTAAGGGGAGTGACTATATCCTGGGTGCTGTTGGCGTTCTCCAGTTTGATGTGACCATGGCCCGGCTCAAGGCCGAATATGGTGTGGATGCCGTATATGAACCGGTGAATTTTACCATAGCTCGCTGGGTCGTGTGCGATAACCGAAAAAAAATGGCTGAATTTGAGAAAAACAATATCGCCAACCTCGCCAGAGATGCTGAAGGACGCTTGTCTTTTCTGGCAACCAGTGAGTGGCGGCTCGGCCACTGTATGGAACAATGGCCGGATATAAAGTTTTTTAAGGTGCGCGATATTAATTGATCGAGTGGTCAAAAAAAAGGCGTCTCACGTAAAGCCGCAAAGTTTAAATACATATTTAAAAAAACCATTTTCCTTCGTGACCTTGGCGACTTCGTGGTGAATTATATTTAGCGAAAAAAGGAAAAAATATCATGAATATCGGGCTTATTGGTCTGCAGAATTCGGGAAAAACGACAATATTCAATGCCCTGGCGAAATCCCAAGCCCAGGTTTCATCGTACGCCAATTCCAAATCGAAACCCAATCGCGCGATGCTGGCAGTTAGCGATGGGCGCGTTAGGACCCTTTCTGAAATTTATCATCCCCAGAAAACCACCTTTGCGGCCACAGAACTGGTTGATTTTACGGGGCTGTCCCAGGGATCTGCCAGGGAAGGCTTGTTCTCAAGTTCTTCGATGGCATTGATAAAAACTGCCGACGCACTTGCTCTGGTCGTAAAAAATTTCCGGGACGACCTGACGGAACCCCCCACACCGCTGCAAGATATTGAGAAACTCGAAGATGAGCTATTGATTTCGGATCTGATCATCGCCGAGAATCGATTGGAACGAATAGAAAACGCCGGCCGGCGGGGTAAAAAGACAAATCTTCTTGAAATCGAGGAAAAATTACTGAACAGGATTATCGACCATTTGAGCAGCAATCGAGCGATTCGGGATCTAAAATTAGCGGGCGAGTCTGAAAAAATGATCCGTGGGTTTCAATTCCTCACTCAAAAAGCGATCATGATTATCGTAAACTCTGATGAAAACAACTTTGGAAAGAATCAGAAGCTGCTGGGGGAGATCGAGAAGAAACACCGTGTTATCGAATTTGCAGGCAAATTCGAGATGGAATTATCGCAGCTAAATGATGAGAATGAAATAGCGCTCTTTCTGGCGGATATGGGCATCAACGAATCCGCCAAGGACAGATTGTGCACCGCCGCCTATGAGCTGCTGGGCTATATCAGTTTTTTCACGGTGGGTCCCGATGAAGTTCGCGCCTGGAGCCTGCGGCAAGGTCAGAATGCATTGGCGGCAGCCGGCACCATTCATACGGATCTTGCACGGGGTTTCATCCGGGCGGAATGCTTTTCATATGATGACCTGATCGCTCATGGATCAGAAAAACAGGTTAGCGAAAAGGGATTGCTGCGCCTCGAGGGCCGAAAATACGTCGTTCAGGATGGTAACGTTCTGAATATCCTGTTTAATGTATAAGGTTCGGGGTCCAGGTGTAAATTTACCACAGGCTCTGGGACAGACACAGCCGATCGAGTTTATAAAATTTATCCGCAGATTGGGCAGATTGCAAAGGCCCTTGAAAGCTGCGCCTTCCTTTGATATCCATTTGGTGTCTGCACTATTTTCATTTAGAATGAAAGCGGGGAGTTTTCAATAAATCGCAAGTTTGGTGTCATCTGGTTTTTTTGGCAGGCTGAATTTTAATATTAAAACAATTTTAAAACTAGGAGGTCGATCATGTATAAAAAAATCACCTTAATATCCTTGGGTTTGTCCCTTTTTCTGGTGTTTTCATGCGTATCAAAGAGTAAGTATGTGGAACTTGAAAATAGATCGAATGAAACGCAGGCACAATTGGAACAAGATAAAAGTAATCTTCAGGTCCAAATATCTAAATTGCAAAGCGAAAAAAATCGTCTTTCAGACACGATCGAGGGGTTGAAGATGGAGTTAAGGCAGGAAAAACTTGCTGTCCGGCAAAAAGAAGGTGAAATTTCAGATTTAGAAAGAACTCGCAGGGAGATAGAGTCAAGCCTCAAGGATCAAATTGCTCAAAAAGATATAAAAATAGAGGAAATCGAAGGTAAATTAAAGGTCACTTTCGTCGATAAAATTCTTTTCGATTCAGGTAGCGTCATGATCAAACCAAGAGGACAGGAAGTTCTGTTAAAATTAGCAGATTCTTTCAGAGATAACGAAGATCAAAATATAGTCGTAGAAGGCCATACAGATGATGTTCAAATCGGATCTGCTTTGCTGGACAGATTTCCAACAAACTGGGAGTTGTCGACGGCAAGGGCAACAGCAGTTGTCCGTTTTTTACAGGAAAAAGGAAATATCGCACCGCAAAGACTGACAGCCAGTGGATTTAGTTTTCACCAACCGGTGGCATCAAATGAAACACCAGAAGGACGAAAACAGAATCGAAGGATAGAAATTATACTGGTTCCCGTGCGATAGATAATTTTTTAATCGTCCGTCGGGGAGACTTCTGTTTGATCAACCAGAAAATCCTGCAGCTTTTTAATATGATTGTTCTCTTCGGCGATGATCTTTTTAATGTTTACCAGGGTGTCATCATCTTCGATAAAAGGAATCAGGGTCTCATAAAACAGTATCGTATCTTTTTCAAATTCTAAAAAAATGCCGATCAAATCATCCAGGCGATCCACCCTGGAAAAGTCCACGTCCTGGTGGGAGAAACTCTTATCACCCAGGATTCCACCAAAAACCTGACGGCTCATCTCTGCCATGAAAGGATTGATGGAATGCGTTTCAACTTTTTTTTTCATCTCTGAAAACCAGCGCCTGTGGCTCGCCTCCTCATCTGCCATCCATATCAGTAAGGAAACCAGTTCAGGCTTTGTGACCTTATCAACAGCATTGCGATAAACCGATTCACCATTTTTTTCCAGCTGAATCGCCAGATCCAGAATTTCATTCACGGAAAACATGGGTGTCCTCTCTTCCAGGCTGGTCTGTGTTTTTTAAAGATTTAACAACAGACGTAAAGGAAAGCAATAAGAAAACATACCGGTTTTCGGAAGATGGAGAAGCAGGATTTTGATCTAAAATCGAGAGCTTACCAGAGGGGGTGGCTGTGAGTAGTCGTAAACGACCGTTACGGGTACGTTTTCGCCCGATTCATCTGCGACCATGGAGACACCCTGGTAGGAAATCAACCGGCGTTTATCCAGATCGTACTCGGCTTCTACACGGGGTGTAAAAAGCCTGAGAAACCAATTGTCGAGTTCAATCCGAATTTTTAATCGACCGTTTTCAATTTTACTTTTAGAAATTCGTATATCAAACTGGTCCATATGGGCGGGCAACACAAGCTTGGCCGAGATAATGTCTCCCCGCATCAGCGCGTCAAAATTCGAAAGGATAAAGTG
>JASFPY010000158.1:0-5874 GCA_050115755.1 Desulfobacteraceae bacterium
ATCCTTTTCAATAGTGCAGGCTACGATTTCAGCCTCAATTCCGGCCTTGGAGATTACATTTTCCAGCTGCCGCGCAAGTGCGTCGACCATAAGGTGTTCCGACGGGAAATGGCCGATATCAATAATGGCGCGATTCAAACTATTCGCTTCAAGGGCATCGTGATAGTGGATATCTCCACTGATGTAGGCCTGGGCTTTTGAAGATAAAAAAGCCTCCATTAGACCTGACCCACTGCCGCTGCAGATCGCCACCCGCGTCACCTTCATTTCAAGATCTCCCGCAACTTTTACAAAATCAAGCTTGAGCCTTTTTTTAACCATTGAAACCAGAGAGTTCAAGCTGCCAGCTTTCGCAAGAGAGCCGATTCTGCCCATCCCAAATTCCGCCTCGCCACCTGACAGCGCTGCGATTTCTTCTTTAGCCCGTTCCCCCACCTGAACCGGTTTCAATACGGTCGGATTTTGCAGCCCCAGCCGCTGTGCCAGGACATCATTGACACCGTCGCGCACGATGTCGAGATTGGTATGAGCTGAAAAAATCGCCAGTTTATGGTGAGCGGCCATTTGGATAATGGATCCCCCCGGAGTGTCAAAATCAATGGTTTTCAGGGGTCTGAAAATCAAGGGATGATGCGTGATCAACAAATCGACCTTTTTCTGACAGGCCGCCTTGACCACATGCAGGGTCGGATCCAGCGCGACCCATATTCTTCGCACCGGCTGACGCGGATCTCCGATCTGCAGCCCGACATTATCCCATTCCTCGGCCAGCAACGGCGGGGCCAGCTCATCCATAATCTGCTTTATCTTCGCTACGGTTGCACCCATTGCGCCTGATCACCTCAAATTTTTAAACAAAAAAGGCGTGGTCCCTTAGTCCCACGCCATGCGAAAAACGTAAACCGTATCCGGTTTGCATCCTCGCGGTTTTGCTAAAACCGCAAGCTGTTTTCGTTTAACATTCGATAAACGATGTTGTCTGTTTGTCGAAAAATTTAAAGTGGTTTTAAAACCACTTCTGATGATTTCTTCTGTCTGAAACATGTCTTGTAAATGCGTTATGGGCCCACCTGGGATCGAACCAGGGACCTACCGGTTATGAGCCGGTGGCTCTACCAACTGAGCTATGGGCCCTCAAGAGGTTAAGTTTCAATAAAATTTTTCAGCTTACGGCTGCGCGTTGGATGGCGCAGCTTCCGCAGGGCTTTGGCCTCTATTTGCCGGATTCTTTCACGCGTCACCGCAAAATCCTGCCCGACCTCTTCAAGCGTATGGTCAGCCCTTTCCCCGATACCGAATCGCATGCGCAGGACCTTTTCTTCACGTGGGGTCAGTGTGGCCAGGACTTTGCGGGTTTGCTCTGCGAGGTTCAAATTTACAGCTGCATCCGATGGCAGCATAAATTTTTTATCTTCAATAAAATCACCGAGATGGCTATCTTCTTCTTCACCAATCGGGGTTTCAAGCGAAATCGGCTCACGGGCGATTTTTAAAACCTTGCGCACCTTTTCAAGGGGTATCTCCATTTTTTCAGCTATTTCCTCAGGGGTGGGTTCCCGCCCCTGCTCCTGGACCAGGTACCGTGAGGTTCGAATGAGCTTATTGATGGTTTCGATCATGTGTACCGGGATCCGTATCGTTCTCGCCTGGTCCGCAATCGCTCGTGTGATCGCCTGTCGAATCCACCAGGTTGCGTAAGTACTGAATTTATAACCGCGGCGGTATTCGAACTTATCCACGGCTTTCATCAATCCGATATTTCCTTCCTGAATCAGGTCCAGAAATTGTAATCCACGATTCGTATATTTTTTGGCGATACTGACAACCAGCCGCAAATTTGCCTTTGTAAGTTCACTTTTGGCCAACTTGGCCTTAAAACGGCCCTCTTCAACGGCGCTCATCACACGCTTTAGTTTCTGGCAGGAAGCTTTTAATTCATTTTCCCGTTCTTCAAGAGTTTGTTTAACTTTTTTTAACTCTTTGTGTAAAGCGCCTAATTGCTCTTTTGACAAATCGCAACGGGGTGAGGCCCATTTAACGAATTTGGCCTTGGTATTTAAATGTTCATGGAGCTCTTTGACGGATGTATCGACAATAACCGCACCCCTGCTTAACAATTTGTTCATTTCATTAAACCATTCAATTTGATCACGGATTTGCCCCTCGATCCCATCGATAACATGGGCCTCGAGGCGCCAGTCCTTCAGCAGGTTAAAAATATTATCGATTCGTTGCGTAATGCTGCGTTTAAGCTTTCTTTCTTCTTCTCGATCTAATTTCCCTGAAAACACTTTCTCCCGCATTTCTCCGTTTTCGGCATGCAGCTTCTTGATCGTGCGAATCGTCGCCAGGAACTTTTCCATCTGGGCCATTTCGTCTACATAGGTATCACCTTCGTCGATATCTCTGAAAACATGCTTGGGTCGGATGTTTTCATTCTCAATTTCCTCACCGAGTATGATGATACTTTCTGCGCCGACGATCGTTTCAAGAAGGGCGTGCAGTACTTCCTGCTCGCCGGCTTCGATTTTTTTCGCGATTTCGACTTCGCCTTCGCGACTGAGAAGCGTAACAAGGCCCATTTCCCGCAGATACATTTTTACCGGGTCCGTCACTGTGCCGAAATCCGTATCCGAAATTCCTCTGGCATACGGCTTTTTTTCTTTCTTCTTTTTCTTGGTTATCAGCTTGTTTTTGGTCTTCTCGTCGACGACCTCGATCTCATTTTCGTCGAACATGATAAGGGTTTCATCAATTTGTTCGGGAGACAGCATTTCGGCAGGTAACAACGCATTAATTTCATCGTAGCTTAAATATCCCTGCTTCTTGCCCTTGGCCAGCAGCTTTTTAATGGCCTTCTTGGACTTTGTCACAGCTATTGTTGACGGTTCCTCGACCTTTTTTCTGGATGCCCTGACCTTTTTGGGTTTCACCTCGGTCTTTTTGACGGTTGCCTTGGCATCCTTTCTGACTGTCTTGGCTGCCCTGGCAGTCTTCCTTGTCTTTCTCGTCGCTGTTTTGGCCTTCACTGCGGTTGTCCCGCGTGTCTTTGCTTTTTTCGGGGTCTTCTTTGCCGCAACCCGCGCCTTTTTTGTTTTTTCTGGAGCGCTCTTTGCCCCCGCTTTTTTCGTGGCGCTGCTGGTGCGATTTGATTTTACCCCAACTTTTTTTGCAGGCTTTTTGGTACTTTCCTTTTTTGTAGCAGATTCCCTTGCCATAAAATCTTGCCCTCCGGAAAAGTAAAATATTCAGTCTCGCCTGGTCAGTGGATACGATTGATTAACGATTGACTGAAATGAGCATTTATATCTCAGGTAATAAAATCTATATGTTAAATGGGCATAGTCAAGCCCGGACCGTCTAATATTTTAAAGCTTTTATGCCAGCCGCTGGCTCTGGCTTTGCACGGCTAATTTTTGTTTTTCCTTTAATAACCGGATCAGTGTTTCCTGGTCATTTTCTTTTTCAGCAGCCTTGATCCGGTCAAGGATCTGGCGATCGCGGCGTCTCTGGCCTTTTTTTACAAATTGAATAATCAGCTTCATACAGCCGCTTTCATCCCAGGATTCCTCAACCAGCGATAGAGCCGATATCAGGCGCTGCTGTTCGGGATTATCAATAAGGCTTAATAACTCCGAGATCTGTTCAACTGAAGATATCCCCCGTTCTAAAATCGTCTTGCCGATAGCCTGCAAATCACGGTTCTCAATGAATTCGATAACATTATAATTTTTGATTTCAGGTAATATGGCAGGAAATTGCAGCATCATGGCAATTACTTGCTGTTCCAGCCGGCTTGCATTCTGATCGGCGATATTGGTTTGCCTGCCGATATCATTTTTTTCTCTTAGGGAAGAATCTGCCCGAACCTTTTCCAGTATGACATTTTCTTCAAGACCAATCCGCTCGGCGAGCTGTTTGATGTATAATGTTCTGGCGACATTATCATTGATGGCAGACAGAGGACCTTGCAAATCGGCAACAACGCGAATTTTCCCTTCCGTCGAAAGCCCGTGCATGCCGATGGACTGCTCAAGCAAAAAGGAAATAATGCCTGGCGCGTGACTGGCTGCGTTCTCAAAAGGCCCGGCTCCCTTTTCCCGCAAAAACGAATCCGGATCATGGCCGTCGGGCAATACAAGGATATGGGTGTCCGCTTTTTCTTCACTGAATACATCGCCCCGGCTAAAATCCACATGCTCCTTCCAGAAGATGTCAATACAGCGCAATGCAGATCGAATCCCGGCCTCATCGGAATCATAGACCAGGATCATGCGCGGTACGTATCGGCTCAGCATGCGCACATGCTCCGCCGTCAGTGCCGTCCCCAGAGTTGCGACCGCATTTTCAATACCGTGCTGGTGGAGGGTCAGCAAATCAAGATACCCTTCAACGATATAAACGGTCTGGCTTTGACGGCATTTGTCCTTTGAAAGGTGAAGTCCATACAAAGAACGGCTTTTGTTGTAAACGGCGGTTTCGGGGGAATTTAGGTATTTGGGCAGGGTATCATCCAATACCCTGCCCCCAAACCCGATCACTGAATGATTAACGTCAATTATGGGGAATATAATTCGATCCCGAAAACGGTCATAATAGCCGCGTCCATCCTTTTTAGGTAAAATCAGCCCTGATCTTTCGACTCGTATAAGCGACACGCCCTTTTTTGAAAAAAATTTCAGTAGATTATCCCATCCCCGGGGCGCATAGCCAATGTTAAAGCGGTCGATGATCTCCGATGACAGACCTCTATCATTCAAATAGGCCATTGCTGCCTGGCCCGACGTGCCGCGGCGCAGGGCCCGACTGAAGAAGTCCATCGCCTGCTGATTGATCTTGAGCAGGCTTTCTCTTTCACCCATCCGCTTTTTCTGTTCAGGGGTCAGGCTGCGGCGCGGAATATCAATACCGTATCTTCTGGCCAGGGAACGCGCTGCCTCCGGAAATGTCAGTCCGTCATTTTTCATCAAAAAGCTGAATATGTTTCCGCCGGCGCCGCAACCAAAACAATAAAATATTTGTTTCTCTGGGCTTACAGTGAATGAAGGTGTTTTTTCAGTGTGAAACGGGCATAGGCCGACAAAATTTTTCCCTGCTTTTTTTAAATGGACAACTTCCGATACCAAATCCACAATATCAGCCGCATTTTTTATTTCTAAAATCTTATCTTCAGGGATAAAAATTGCCAAAAACAGCAACCTCCATAATTAATGGAACAGGGAAAATATAAACACACGGAAGGATCTTAGATGGAATGAAGCGTTTCAAATTGCACATTCGCCCGGCTTGCTAATTTGAATTGCCCTGAAAATTACCATAAGTCTAAATACTTATGGCTCCCCTGTATAAGAAATTGTTAAACTTGCAAGATAATTTGATCTTTAAAATTTGTCAAGGACAATTTTAGCATCAGGCCGAATTTAATCGACATCAAAGTTGGCCTGAAGCGTTAAATTCAATGCCGCTTTTAGGTTCAGTGCTCCACTGTACAATGCCTTACCAATGATAACGCCGATCACACCGCAATCCCGAAGCGGCAGCAAAGCCTCCACGTCCTTAATCGAAGAAACCCCGCCGGATGCGACCACCGGAATCGACACGGCTTCGGCCAGATTTCGCGTCTCCTCAATATTCGGCCCCTTCTGCATGCCATCGCGCTGAATATCGGTAAAATTAATGGCGGCAACGCCACAATCCTCAAACTCCCGGGCAAGGTCAATCGCATCGACCCGGGTGTTTTGCGTCCATCCGTCAATCGCTACTTTTCCATTGCGCGCATCGATGCCCACCACGATCTGTTGTGGATGGGTCTTGCAGACCTTTTTGACAAAGGCCGGTTTTTTTATGGCTTCAGTGCCGATAATAACCCGTTTG
>JASFPY010000159.1:0-5855 GCA_050115755.1 Desulfobacteraceae bacterium
CAAAAATAACATCATCATTTGTTAGTTTAAAATCGCCGAACCGTGCGGTTGTAAGGGCATCTGATCCCCGCGGGTAGGCGCGCTTGGGCCCTGCCGGAAACGCGCCATAACTAAATAACGGAAAGCCGATCCGAATAAGCTCAGGCGTATCCCGGTGAAATCCCCAGATGGCAATCCCCCCCAGCCCCCTCGCCTGAGCCTCCAGAGCGGTAAGGTCCCCGATGCAGCCTTCATGTCTTCTGGCAGCATTATCAATGGTCAGAATATCACCGGCATCTGCATTTGCCATGACTTCCAGAAAAATATCAACACTTCCCGAATGTCGAACCGGCAATACCCGCCCGGCGATTTTCCACCCGCCAACCAGGGGCTGGATCCCGGTCGGCGCAATCCGCATAAAAACGCCTAACCGCATACACGCATCGGAAATTAAAGGCGTCGACAGTTCGGAAAATGCTTCTTTTAGACTCTTGTTATCCATTCCTTCCTCCACTTAAATGATTCGTACGCTGATTTATGCTTTGGTAAATGTTGTCTTAAACCATTGTTTGATTCGTTTTAACTGATCAATCCAATTTAAACTTATTGTTGAATTGGAAATTGCCTGCATAGGACTTGGACCTCCTTCGCCAACTTGTCTAAAATCTGGGAATTTTCATCATTAGACATAGCCGTATCCATGAGTCGGGCAATCTGCTGCACCTCCGGTTCAGCCATGCCCCTTGAACTAACGGCCGGGCTCCCGATGCGGATTCCGCTGGTCACATCCGGTTTTTCCGGATCTGCGGGAATCACATTGCGGTTTACGATAATGCCTACGGATTCCAGCGCTTTTTCAGCACGTGCCCCGGTCAAACCTTTGGGTCGCAAATCGACCAGCACCAGGTGATTGTCTGTTCCGCCGGAAACGATTCGATATCCCAGGCCTTCAAGTTCGCCGGCAAAGCAAGCCGCATTTTTTAATGTTCGCTTTTGAAGTTCGACAAAATCATCTGACGCCGCCAGATGGAAACAGACCGCTTTGGCGGCAATAAAATTAAGGGCGGGAGTTCCCTGCCCGCCGGGAAATATGGCCCTGTCAATCCTATCGGCATGATTCTGCTTGCACAAAATCACCCCGCCGCGGCCACCCCGTAAAGTTTTGTAAGTGGTAAAGGTCACAACGTCAGCGTGGGGCACAGGGCTGGGTATCGTCCCGGCAGCAACCAGACCTGCGATGTGGGCCATGTCGACCAGCAAATAGGCGGCAACCGAATTCGCAATTTCAGCCACACGGGCATAATCGATCAACCGGGAATATGAGCTGGCACCGGCGATGATCATGTGGGGCTTAAATTGATTTGCAATTTTTTCGATCACATCGTAATCCAAGCGTTCAGTGTCAGGATTGAGGCCGTAGTGTTGAAACTCAAAACATTTGCTGGTCATCGAGGCGACGTCGCCGTGGGATAGATGCCCACCATGAGATAATTTCATGGACAGAATGCGATCACCGATGTCAAGCACCGAAAAATAAACTGCAAGATTGGCAGCAACTCCGCTGTGGGGCTGAACATTGGCGTGTTCGGCCCCAAAAAGATCTTTGGCCCTGGAGATAGCCAGCTGTTCCAGTTCATCCGCATGCCGGCAACCGGCATGAAATCGATTTCCGGGGAAACCCTCAGCGGCTTTTAGGTTAAATATCGATCCCTGAGCTTCCAGAATGGATACCGGCGCATGATTTTCCGCAGCAATCAGGTCCAGTGTGTTCTCAACTCTGGTTTCTTCATCCTGGATAATACGGGCCACCGCCGGATCATCTTTAACCAAATATTTCATGATTGCCTTTCCGCTAAAGTATTTTTAACCACAGACTCACGCAGATATCCGCGCTGCTGCCATTAGTGCTGATTCACGATAGTCTCGGGGCCAAACGGTTTAAATAGGATAAGGAGTTGCGGCAGCAGCGTCAGGGCAGCCAGCAGGGCAATAAGCATGGCCAAAGCCGTCAGCAGGCCGAAATAAATGCTGGGAATAAAATTGGACAGGGTCAGAATCAAAAAACCGCTGATAATCGTCAGCGAAGTATAATACAGGGCACGGCCGATGCTGCCGTGGCATTTATGAACGGTCTTTATATAGCGATGTTCATACTGAAATTCGTATTTGAAACGGTAAATATAGTGGATCGTGTTATCAACTGCAATTCCAATGCTGATGGCTGCAATCGTAATGGTCATCATATCCAGGGGAATATTCAGCCACCCCATAATCCCGAGCACCACTGAAATCGCAAGCAAATTCGGTACAATCGCGATCAGCGCCAATTTCAACGACCGAAATAGAATTCGAAACATGCCCAAGAGCACCAGCACGACCATTCCCAATGTAAGAATCTGGGACTCAAACAAACTCTGCAGCATATTGTTGTAAAGCACCAGCAAGCCGGTTAAATGGACCTTGTCTTCTTTTATCCCCAGTTCATTAACCAGGTCATGTCGAATCTTTTTCAAGAGGGCATCGCGTCTCAGGGATTTTTCGGAGTCCTTGACCCGAATGGAGTAACGCAGCTGATTATGTTGCGGAGATACATAAGGCTTTAATATGATGCGCCTAAATTTTTCAGGGAGTTCGCCGTACACCAGGGCCAGTTGAAAATTATCTAACGGCTTACCATCGTTTAATTTCGCCGCAATCTTGAGCATTGTTGCCAGCGACAGGACTTTGCCGGTTTCCGGCAGACCGTCAAGATAATCATGGATTTTCGTCGCCAGCGCCATCCGGTCAGCAGTAAACCAGTATTTTTCATCATTGGCTTTTTCAAATTCATCAAACTCTTCGAACTCTTTGTCACTCTGTCCTGTGGTTTCAGTCGTCTTCATGGCTGCGGGTGTCTGCGGCACCTCGAGTTCAACGATCACATCCAACGGGGTGGTGCCGCCCAGCTTTTCGTCGATGACTTTCAGACCTTGATAGATTTCCGTGTCATCTTTAAAATAATTAATAAAGCTGTTTTCAACGACGAGTCTGGTAATACCGAGGACATTCATTATTAGGATGAGGCAACTAACGCAGAGTATCAAGGTGCCGCGTGCTTCCGTAAACCGGGCCAGGGCAGATGTAAAGGAGAAACGCTTTTCCTTTTCGGCCTGTGGCACTTCTTTGCCCAGCAACATCAGCCCGGCCGGAAAGAGTAGAAATGTCACGATCAGTGAAACCGCGATACCGGCACTCATCATCCAGCCAAAGGTTCTGACGGGCAGGATATCGCACAACAGCAGTGAGCCGAACCCGGCGATCGTCGTCAGAGCGGCATACAGACATGGCGTCAACATTAAGCCCACGGTATTAAGGATAAGTTGACGCTGTTCAGCTTCAGGATTCCGCATCGCAAGATCCTTGTAGCGCACGATCAAATGGATCGTAATCGCCATGGTAATGATCAGCTGTAACGATATAAAATTGGAGGATATAACGGTGACCTTCCAGCCAAACATTCCCAGAAAACCCATCATGGCAATGGCGGAAAAAACGCAGCAGAGCATTGGTAATACGACCCAACGAACTTTGCCAAAAATAATGCTTAACGTAATGATCAGAAAAAATGCGATTCCAATGCCGAATATTTTCAAGTCCTGCTTAACAAAACGAATTAAATCGTCTGTTATAACACTGATTCCACCCAGGAAAAGCTGGGCATCCTGACGGTATTTGTCCATAATGGACCGAATTGCGGCGATATCCTCATTTCGGATTTGCCTCCGTAATTCCCGGCGCCTTTGCATTTGCTTTTTGAGGTCTTTGAATTCGATAATTTCTGCGTCTGTTAGAGCGCTGCGGGCTGCTTTTTCACGAAAATGGTCGATGCGGACCAATAAGTCTTCGTATACCTCGTCAATCGGGAAATTCACCTGAAGGCCGGTAGTCTTCAGATCGGGGCTGACAAGCAGATTTTGGTACAGAGGACTGTCTTTGAATTCAATTCTCGCCAGTTGGCGATCTACTTTTGGCGATTCAAGCGTTTGTATGCTGGTGGTGAGTTCCTTGACCGGCACGGGAGGGCTTTCAAGCAAGGGGACATCAAGTATGGAGACTACCGATGACACCCGTTTCGTCTGTTTTAAGTCATCGCGCAACTGGGCAAGTTTTTTCAGGGACTCATTTGAAAACAAATCGGATTTAGGTGAATATGTTATCAATAAATAATCATATCCGCCATATCGTGACTTAATTAGGCGTGAGTAACGCAAGTCTTCATCGGTCTCAATAATCAGCGTTTCAGTCGAGGCATCGAGTCTGAAATCCCCCGCCTTATAGCTGAGAAAGGAAATCACTACGAGTATGACGAGTATGACAATTCTCGGATACTTGAGGACAACGCGATCGTAGAAACGGGTAACAAAGTCGTGAGGTTTTGCCATAAGGATGCCTAGATCAAAAGACTGCGTTTTTAGTTGGTAACAGGTTCTTCCATTTTCTGTAGAAGTTCGTCAAAAGTGCCTTTCTGCAAAATCTCTTTAAATTGAGACCGGTAACTGCGGATGATACTGACACCCTGAATCTCGATATCATAAATCTTCCAGCTGTTACTTGAAGGATAAAGCTTGTATAACATAGAAATTTCATTGCCTTTTGAAATCAGCAAGGTGGGCACATGAACCTTTTTACTGACCGCCACAGGCGATTCGTAAACCACCTTTTCATCTGTGTAGGCCGTCAGTTTGTTCAGATAGGATTGTCGCAGGCGTTCAACAAAAAGTTCCGTAAATCTCTCCTTTTGTTCCGGGGATAGATCCGGCCAGTATTTTTTCCCCAATGACAGTTTGGCCATGAGGTCAAAATTGAACATGGGGGTAACGATTTCAACGACCTTGCTGTTTTTGGCCTGCTGCGATAGATCTTTTTTCTGCAAAACCGTAAATACGGCATCAAGGTTGCTTTTTAAAAATTCTTCGGCAGCACCTATATCATCAGCCGCTGCCTGACTCAGAAGGAAAATACTGAATACCGTATAAAACAATATTTTCATCATCCATTCCTTAATTTGTATTTTTCGGCTTCTTTCTGAATTTCCTTTACCAGAAGGATTGCATACCATTCTAAGGAAGGCAAGATTTTTTAAAGCGGATAGAAAAAGTGCCTCAGGCCGCCGGGGGACGATTGGTAGCCAGGTGACGCCCACCATCGACGTTCAGCAGCACACCGGATATAAATTCACTTTGATCCGATGCCAGAAACAGGGCAGCATCTGCCACATCTTTGGGTTTGGTGTTCCTTCCCAGAGGGTGAAGCGGTCTGAGGGTTGCAAAAAAATCGGTCAAATTTTCTTTGCCGATTTCTTCATAAAGAAACTCCGTATCCTCAACCAGACCGGGTAAAATGGAATTGACCCGGATGTTATCCGCGGCAACTTCCATAGCCATTACCTGCGACAGCATTTGCTGTGCGGCTTTAGAAGCACTATAAAGACCCATGCCCGGAAAAGCCTTGATACCATTAATCGAAGAAATATTTATGATTGATCCGCCGCCAGCCTTTCGCATCTCAGGTAACACGGCAACCATAAACTGCCAAGGCGCATAGGCGTTGGTTCGCATTACATCCCACCAAGCCAGGGAGTCTGCCTGCTCCAGCTTACCGAATCTGACAATACCGGCATTGTTGACCAAAATGTGAATGCCGCCAAAATGTTCTACAGTCCGGGAAATCACCTGATAAATATCATCTTCAGAGGTTACGTCTGCACTTACGGCTAAAACGCGCTGCCTGTCGAAAAAAATCTGTTCCGTGGCATCCGCCAGCTGGTACTGTTTTCGATCGCATATTGTGACCCCGGCACCTTCCTGGTTAAATCGTCTGGCAATTTCAAGACCGAT
>JASFPY010000160.1:0-5846 GCA_050115755.1 Desulfobacteraceae bacterium
GATCAGCGGCGGCGCTGCCAGCTCATGGGTATTGCACAACCGGGGCATCAATGTGGTCAACAACACCTATCCGCTGGGTTTCCGGGTCAATTTGCATCATAAGGACTTGCGGATTGCCCTGGATACCGCCCGAGAGTTGGCTGTCACCCTACCCGCCACGGCACTGGTGGCCCAGATCGAAAACGGCCTGATCGCCAGGGGGTACGGCGACGATGACGTCTCGGCCATCGGCCGCAGCATCCGGGAACAGTCGGGACTGAAGTAATACGCTTATATTCAGAAATCAATCATAAGGAATACGCATGATGCAGCTAGAAACAGCATTTTCAATGGACACATCCAGTATCAAATACGGGCCCGGCGTTACACGCGAGGTTGGATGGGACATGGAAGAACAGGGTGCCAGTCGGGTGATGGTCGTTACCGATCCCAATCTGTCAGACAAGGAACCGGTCGCCGTAACGCTTGAAGCTCTGGGCAAACATGGCATCGATGCCGTGTTATATGACCAGGCCAGTGTGGAGCCAACGGATATTTCTTTTAAAGAGGCCATTGCGTTTGCCGCCGACGGCAATTTCGACGGTTTTGTTGCCGTCGGCGGGGGGTCCAGCATGGACACCGCCAAAGCCGCCAATCTGTATGCGACCTATCCGGCAGATTTGATGACCTACGTCAACCCCCCAATCGGCAAGGGCGAACCGGTTCCCGGCCCCTTAAAACCGCTGGTGGCGGTTCCGACAACTGCCGGCACAGGCAGTGAAACCACAGGTGTGGCTATTTTTGATTTTCTGGAAATGAACGCCAAAACCGGTATTGCGCACCGCGCGCTGCGGCCGATAAAGGGCATCGTCGACCCCGATAATACCCGCACGCTGCCTAAAATGGTTGCCGCCTGTACCGGATTGGATCAACTGACCCACGCTCTGGAATCCATGACCGCTTTGCCTTACAACCAGCGGCCGGCTCCCGATCATCCCAGGATGCGCCCGGCATATCAAGGTTCCAATCCCATCTCCAATATCTGGGCTTCACGGGCCATCGAGATGATTACCCGCTACCTGATTCGCGTCATTGAAGATCCTTCCGATGATGAGGCCCGCGGAGAGGTGCTGCTGGCAGCTACCTATGCCGGCATCGGCTTCGGCAACGGCGGGGTCCATCTGGCACACGGAATGTCCTATCCGGTTTCGGGAATGGTTCGTGATTATGTGCCCGAAGGGTATCCAGCGGGGCATCCGCTGGTTCCTCACGGAATGGCGGTTGTCCTGAATGCACCGGCGGTTTTCCGCTTCACCGCTTCAGCGAACCCCGCACCGCATCTGCAGGCCGCCAAGTTGATGGGCAAGGATATTTCAGGTGCCTCGCCTGAAGACGCCGGTGAAATCCTGGCCGATGCCATTGTGGAGATCATGCGCAAAGTGGAGATGCCCAACGGGCTCAGCGCCGTGGGGTATGGCCTGGATGATGTTGACGAACTGGTGGAGGGAACATTGCCCCAGCACCGGGTGACCAAATTATCGCCGCGCCCGGTGAGCGCCGAGGACTTAAAAAAATTGTTCTTGGATTCGCTCACCCTCTGGTAGAAAACGGGCCTATTGGCCCGTTTTCGTTGTTCGTTGTCAGTTATTTGTTAATCGTATTTGAAAAAACAGTTGTTCGATCATTTGACTAAAAATTGTTAAAAGAGTTCTTCTTACAAATAACAGATAACCCATAACGATTAACGAATGTTCACCTACAGGTGAACATTCTTCTGGATAAGGTAATACTTGCCCTCTTCGGTTTTAGCGACGATATTTTGCATGATGAGATGGTTCAAGGCCTGGGGGCGGTGCTGTCGCATGCCCATCTTTAACAGATTTTTTCTGGCATAAGGGAGATCCACTGCAGAATGAGCACTTGAGGCGCCTTTATTTTTAAGATCATCGATGATGAAAATAAACGCCCGTTTGAATCGCCAGGCGTGATACTTTCGCGTCACGGCGATGACGACAATCAGCAGCGTGATACCCAATATAAGTTGCGTTGTTTCAGACATTTTAACTCGGTCAGAATTTACCTTTCATCTTACGTTTGAATTCCAGTGCTTTTAAATCCTTGCGCATGATTTTCCCGGTGGCGGTCATCGGCAGTTCGTCGATGAATTCAATTTCCCGCGGGTACTCATGGGCTGCCAGTCGAACCTTAACGAATTCCTTAATTTCCGCTGCTACATCATCCCCCGCAGTTACATCGGCCTTGAGGACAATAAAAGCTTTGACAATTTCGGTGCGCACTTCATCCGGGCTGCCGACAACCGCCACCATGCCCACAGCCGGATGCTTCATGATGCAGTCTTCAATTTCGGCCGGCCCGATGCGATAGCCGGCACTGGTAATGACATCATCCTTGCGGCCGACAAACCAAAAATAGCCCTTCTCATCCTGTTTGGCCAGATCGCCCGTCAGGCACCAATCACCCGCATACTTGTCAGCCGTGGCTTCGGGATTTTTCCAGTATTCTAGAAACATGACCGGATCGGGCCGCCGGATGGCCACTTCGCCGACCGTTTCCGCAGGCACCGGCTGGCCCTCACTATCAACCACTGCCAGGGAGTGCCCGGGAACGGCTCGCCCCATGGATCCGGGCACATTCGTCATGACCGCTGCACAGTTGGCCACCACCAGATTTACCTCGGTCTGACCGTAAAATTCATTGATGGTCAAATCAAACACCTCTTTGCCCCAATCAAGAAGCTCTTCACCCAGTGTTTCACCACCGCTGCCGATGCTTCGCATTTTAAAATTGTACTTACTGCGCGGATCTTTTACCTGGCGCATGAGCTTCAGAGCAGTCGGCGGCATGAACGCATTGCGAATATTATACTTGGCAATCAGATGAAAGGCTTTTTCCGGGTCAAATTTTTTGGCGCGGTGCGCCAGAACGGGAATGCCATGGTGCCAGCTGGGAAAGAGCACATCGATCAGGCCGCCGATCCAGGCCCAATCCGCCGGTGTCCAGAAACAGTCATTTTCCTGGGGGAAAAAATTATGCGGAAACTCCACCCCCGGCAGATGTCCCAATAACACCCGGTGGGCATGCAGGGCGCCTTTGGGGGGACCGGTGGTTCCCGAAGTATAGATAATCAGGGCCGGATCGTCGGCCCTGGTTTTGCCCGGTCTGAAATCGGCAGATCCTTTTTCGATCAGTTCCCCGAAATCCAGGACGTAATCCACTTTTTCACCGCGGGTAACGATCACCACTTCCAGGCCCGGCAGGTTCTGCCGAATTTCCAAAATCTTCGGCAAATTGGCACTGTCGGTGACGATGCCTTTAGCCTCGCTGTTGGACAGACGATATTCGAGGGCATCGGTGCCGAACAGGGTAAACAGCGGAATGGCGATGGCGCCGATCTTGTATGCGGCAATATGGCTGATGGCTGTTTCGGGGCACTGAGGCAGCAGGATGCCGAAGCGGTCACCCTGCCCGATGCCGCTGGCCTTAAGGCCGTTTGCCAGCCGGTTGGACAGCTGCTTCAGGTCGGCAAAGGTGTATTTTTCGACCCGCCCGCTTTCATTCTCATAAATCAAGGCCAGGCGATCGGGTTGCCGGGCCCATTTGTCACAGATATCCATCCCGATGTTATAATGTTGCGGGATCTGCCAGCGGAAGGAATTGTAAACCGCTTCATAGGAATTGCCGGGTTTTAGCATGGCACATTCTCCTTTCGGAAAATGGTTTGGATCAGGTTAATCAATCTGAAATGCAGTAGCAATTGCGGTGACGCTATTTTCTCGACAACATCTATATTTTAAGTCTTATGAAACTTAAATATCAAACAAAATATGTGTTGCCGGATTGATACATTCAAGTGGGTATAAAAAGGAGGATACCAAATGTCTGGGAAAAAATCCAATCAGGCGGCAAAGGAAATATACCGGCAACTCGAAATGTATCAGCTGATCTTCGACAGCATTTACAATGGCGCCATCGTCACCGATCCGGATGGTTATGTCACGCATTTAAATAAGCCCTATGGCCGGTTTCTGGGGAGGGCTTCACATATGATAATCCATATTCTATAAAAAATTGCAAGCCAAAGCAGAGATCGATTCGATCCGCTACGCCCTGACGCAAACCAACAACAATAAGTCCCGAGCCGCTAAATTGCTGGGTATACACCGCACCCATCTTTATAAAAAAAATGAAGAAATACAACATTGCCCTGTCACCGCAGCAACCCCGCTAACAGGGGACTGTGTGGGCAAGCGAAATTTGCTGGAGGTTAGCTGCAAACGCGCATCGAAGCCTTCGTGGAAATGCTCGAAAACCGAACGTAAATCGCGGCAAGATGCCGCTCCCACTTTTCATAATCAGATGTGGGAGTGGCTTCCAGCCACGAAAATAGGTGTGACCTTTTTTTCCGGGGTGGCTTAAGGCGTCAGCGGCCAGAACAGCGGCAGGACAAAAACAATAACGATAAGAACGGCCAGCGTAACTAAGCCGCCGATCTTGAAATAATCCATAAAGCGGTAGCCTCCCGGCCCCATCACCAGGATGTTGGCCGGATGCGATATGGGCGTCATAAGACTTGCCGAGGCCGCCATGGCAACCGCCATCATGAGTGCATGGGGGGACAATCCCATATTGGTTGAGGTATTTAAAACGATGGGCGCCATGAGCACGACCAGAGCGGCGGTCGGCACAAAGCATGTCGCCAGAAATGTCAGCGCCACCAGGCCCAGCATGACCGCTCGGGGACCGAACGGGCCGACAAAGGCGACAACGCCTTCTGCAATCAGTTTGGCAGCCCCGGTTTGATCCAGCGCCGTGCCAAGCGGCAGCAGTCCGGCAATCAAAAACACCGCTTTCCACTCGATCTGACGATAGGCTTCATCCATGGACAGGCAGCCGCAGAGGACCATCAGCGCCGCCCCGATGACAGCGGCGATGTAAATCGGCACCCATCCGATGATCACCGGCAGCAGGACAATGCCCATAATCGAGAGTGAAAGTTTCATCTTCTCCTGCCGCACCTCTTCCTGAGCCGTTTCCGTCAGAACGATAAATTCAGGTTCTCTGCCCAGCATGCGCAATTTATCGCGCGGGCCCAGAAGAAGCAGGGCATCACCGAACTGCAGGGCCATGTCTCTCAGATTGGAGCGGTAGGCCTTTCCCTGGCGCCAGATGGCCAGTACGCTCAAACCGTATTTTTCCCGAAAATTCAGCTGCCGCAACGTCTTTCCAACCAGCGTGGTATGGGGTGAAAGAATGGCTTCCACCAATCCGACATCTGCCGAAACCAGTGCTTTGATGGCCGGGCGGGTCCTTCGCTCGATGATCAGTTTTTCAAGTTCTTTCAGGATTTCAAAGTCCGACAGGCGCCCCTCCACCACCAGTCGGTCATTGGCCTGCAGGGCTTCCCAAGGTTCCGGCATCAGGATTGGATCGTCACCCCGCATAATTCCCAGCACGCGGCTGCCGAGGCTTTCCCCCAGCCGGCTTTCCTTCAGGGTTTTTCCGATCATGGCCGAATCCGGCGGCACCGTCATGATCATCAGGCGTTCGTGCAGATGATAGCTATCGATCAACTCGGAGCGGGAAACAAACCGGAATTGCTCGATCCCGGAGATGTTCTCAAATTCCGCCAGCTGTTGATGATGCCCGGCAATCAGAAGCACATCCCCTCGCTCCAGCGGTATGTCCTGCAAATTGGTGCGTCTGATGCGGCCACTGCGGCCAATCGCCAGCACATTGGCGTTGAAGCGGCCGCGAAAGCCGACCGTATTAAGGGTCTTGCCGACAAGGGGAGAATTTCCCGCAATGATGATTTCACCTAGTTTAATATCATCTGAATACGGTTCTTC
>JASFPY010000161.1:0-5819 GCA_050115755.1 Desulfobacteraceae bacterium
TTATTGCCAAATGCGAAGCGGAGGGACAACTTCGCAGGATAAACGCGGAAGTAGACTGGAACCTCGAGCTCTCGCATATTGCCAAGCTCAATGAGGAGAAAAAGGGACCTGCTCTTCTCTTTGAAAACGTAAAGGGCTATGACTGGCCCATTATCACCAGCACCTGTACGACCACCGAAAGGCTTGCGATCATCATGGGCATGCCCAAGGAGACCCCTCTGGTTGAGCTCATGCGGCACTGGGTGGAAATCGGCAGCCGGAAGATTCCACCCAAGTTGTTAGAGACCGGGCCGTGCAAGGAAAACAAGATGATGGGCGACGAGGTGGATCTGTTTAAATTTCCCGTCCCCAAGTTCTTTCCCCTGGACGGGGGCCGTTATTTCGGGACTGCCCATTGCGTGATAACCAGAGACCCGGACGAGGACTGGGTCAACGTCGGGACCTACCGGCTCCAGCTGCTTGAAAAGAATATTCTGGGAACTCAATTCATCAAGGGAAAACATGCTGATATCATGCTCAAAAAATATCAGGCCATGGGTAAACCCATGCCGGTGGCCGTCGTTGTGGGCTCGGATCCCATCATGTTCGTCATGGGCGGCGCGAGGTTCTCCGCATTTGAGTCGGAGTATGATCTGGCCGGCTCGATCCGGGGCGAAGCCGTCGAGGTCGTTCAATGCGAAACCAATGACCTGATCGTACCAGCCGGGGCGGAAATCGTTGTGGAGGGCGAGGTGGATGCCGACGCCTTTATGGAGGAAGGGCCGTTCGGCGAATACACGGGCTACTATTCGGGGGTGGGGGCCAACCCGCGGAATTTTATCAAGGTCAACTGCATCACCCACCGCAACAACCCCATCTTCATGTCAACAACGGTAGGCCGGGCCGTTACCGATACCCACATGTGCCTGGCGCTTGCATACGGCGCCACCCTCTGGCAGCAGCTATCTGACATGAGGATTCCCGGAATCAAGGCCGTTTATTGCCCCCCCGAGGCGGCGGGAAGGTTCCTTGCCATTATTTCACTGACACAGATGTATCCGGGGCATGCCGATCAGGTCCTGACCGCAGCCGTATCGACCGAAATGGGGGCTTATGGACTGAAGACGGTCATCGTGGTCGACGACGACATCGATCCCTGGGACATTCCCCGGGTCATGTACGCCCTGGCATTCCGATTTCAACCCAATCGCTCGCAGGTCATTAAACGGGGTCGGTCCACGCCGCTGGATCCTTCCCTGCCCATTGACCAGCGCTGGATAACGGGCCGACTGCTGCTGGATGCCACCATCCCCTATGATTGGGAAAATAAGCCGATTAAAATCGAACTCGATCCTGAAACCGTTAAAAAAGTCCAGGAGCGCTGGAGCGAACTGGGACTCGAGTAAACGCAGACGCCGTTGGACAGAGCGGCATGCGGCCTGTTTCAAGAAGGCTTGGGGTAAAAATTGGCCAGAATGGGTTGATATAATTTAATGTTGAAATGGTTGCAATATGGATAGCATTTCGAAAGAAGCAGGAAAGAAATATTTTCGTCCAGGTGTTTGCTTTCTTCATCAAGGGTATCAAAATTACCACCCCCTTTTGAAATGATCAGATCGGACTGCTGAACCAAATCGTTCACTTTACTTGAGCATCTGTTCAACAGGGTGCCCGGCACAGGCCCGTCAATTCCATTTTCAATAACGGCTACAATTTTGTCCAGGCCAACTGATTTTGCTTCCTTTAAGGTGGCGTCATTCAAAGTGGGCATACTTCTAACCACAAAAGTAATCTCCGGGTGATGTAATTTCTTTATGGTTTCGATCAATAATTTGTCGAACACAATTTCGCCGGCGTTATCTCCGAAAATCAACACATGCTTGCTTGCTTTTAACTGCTGCTTAAACTGTAAATAATTCTCATTTGAAAGCGGCATTTTTACTTTTTCTGAAATTGAATTTTCAATGGTTACAGAATTGTCTGCCACCATAAGATCCATAGAATTTCCCAGTATGGATAGCTTAACAGCCATAAAAAGCGGGTCAGCGGCTGCATTCACCAATTTTTCTAGATACGGGTACAAATCCATAATTTTTTGATTTTGATCTGCTTTTTCTTTAAAAAAGGGATCAGGGGTTCTGACCCTTTTTACAATTTTTTGCCATATATCTTCGATGACTTCCACGCTGGTGGTATCCCATCTGAGGCCTTGTAATGCCGGGATTTCAAGAATATCCGTATATAATGTCTTAACTGCGCTCTCATCGAGAGGAAGTTTTCGCAGGGATGTGATCGTCATTCTAAGTATGCAAGGGATGCAATCTGGCTTGAGTAACATAATCCTATCTTTCCCGAATCATCTGATGCATCATCTGGGCGGCAATTTCGGCAAATGCGGCATCATTAATGTGATGATCGATTTCCGTAATTTGAATGTGCTGGTCGAGTTTCGCCTTAAGACAGTCAGTGAAAAACATGTTCATTGGTGGATCATAAAGGGGGCCTTCCTCGCGATCTGCTTCAGACCAACCCTTTAAAGGGATGAGTATCCTAATATTTGAAGCGTCTTTATTCACTTTTTCGGCTAGCTGAGCGGCCAGCGTTCGGGTTTCGTCTTGGTTCAGGCGGATGGCGGAGCGAAAATCATAAAAGAAAATTTTGCGATCTTTATATTGCTTTGGAATATTATGACGGGTGAATTCTAAAACCGCGCAATCAAGCCCGCCGGGCACAACCAGACGGGGTATGGATTGTCCGGGTACCGGCTCAAGCCTTTCAGGCCCGATATCGCCGCAATAGCCATCCAGTAGATGATCTGCCAGTTCATGCGTGGCCAGATCCAGAATGCCGCTGAAATATCCTTCTGCCGCCAGTTCTTCCATGGCCATTCCACCGGTTCCGTTGGCGTGGAATGCAACCACCTCGTAGCCCCGCGCCTCCAGCGCCTGTCGGGCCGCCTCGGCTCCGGGTGTGATAAACCCGAAAAAGGGCAGGGCAATCCGCTTTTTGTTTTCATCCGGCTTCCAGCTGCTTGAGACCATGCCGCAGATGCCGGCCGCGGCCTTATCCAGTATGCGGCCGGATACACTGTTGACGCCCAGCAGATCGGCGACACTGTGGATCATGGTAACATCTTTGGTCCCGACGGTTTTGGCCATATCGCGCGAGGCCACGGTTGACACCATAACTTTGGGAACGCCCAGCGGGAGCTCATGCATGATGCGCGTTGCCATGTGGGTGCCGGTGCCGCCGCCGGCGGAGATCATCCCTGCAATTTCATTATTTTCATAGAGTTTCTTGATTTGAGCCCTGGCTGCATCAATCATGGCTGCAATCGCCCCGTCTCTGCTCTCTTGCAGCGTGATATCGTTCTGAATAACCAATTTATACAAGTCCAGATCCACCGGGGAAGGCGAGGGCTTCTTTGTGCCGATGTTAATTGACAGGGCGCTCAAACCGTGATGTTCAATGCGATCTTTCAGAAAAAAATGTTCTTCGGACTTGGAATCGAAGGTTCCCACCACGGCGATAACTCGTTTTGTGCTCATATTGCATCCTATGTTCTAATTTATTAAGTACGCTGCGTGTAAAAATTAAACGGCCATAGAGCAGAGCGCATAGCGTGAATATTTGCCCGTCAATTCCTTTAAATGCTCAACATGGAGTCGGACATTCATTTTTTACCCTATGCGCCATGCCCTATGCTTTCTTTAAACTGCTTCCAGTTTATAGAATCCATCTTTATGCCAGAGCAGCGGCAGTTTACCGGTATCGTTCTGGTTGACGACCCGCCCCAAGAAAAGGCAGTATCCTTTTATTTCTTTGGAGCTTTCAACCTCACACGTCATCCAGGCAGCCGCTCCCTCTGGAATCAGCGCTTTACCGGTACTTGTGCCGGATGCTTTAATCTTGAAACGTTCGAATTTATCGGCATCGTCGCCTTTAAAGCTGCCCACCTGCATTGCCAGCTGTTCTTGATCATCGCCGGCGATCACCAGGGTGAATTTGCCGGATTGCGAAATTAACCTCTCGGTCAGATGTCCTTTTGCCACACTGATTACCAGCAAAGGTTCTTTTTCCGAAACAAACATGGCGGTAGCGGTCATGATGTCTTTTTTATCCTCATAGGCGGTGGTGACAAAAACTACAGAACACGGCAGCCAGTAGAATACGTTGTTTTCATTTTTCATGGTGAGTCACCTCCTTTTGTATTCCGAAGTTTTTATTTTGGCTTCAAATTATTCTTTATCTAATAAGTGCATAACTGTAAACTGTAAATTCATTGACTAAAAAGCATATCGTTGGTTTAATTCTTTTGATGAACCGATGGTTTAAAATCGAACGGATCCCAGGGGTTTTGGCTTCCGCATACGAAAAAGCCACCCGCCTGGTCATTGGCACTTACTACAGCAAGGTGGCTAAGGAAGTCGTTGCCCATCTGGAAGGCGGCATCATTTTGGATATCGGTACCGGACCGGGGTATTTACCCATTGAGATTGCAAAAGCGTCCTCCAGCATTGAGGTCGTTGGCGTTGACTTAAGCCGCAAATTGGTTCAGATGGCACAGTCAAATTCCTTGAAAGCAGGCCTGGCCGATCGATTGACTTTTCAATACGGAAACGCCGGTCAGTTGGGATTTGACAATTCATCTTTTGATATGGTGATCAGTACCGGCATGCTGCATTCGCTCAGGGACCCGGTGAAAGTTCTGCAGGAGATTTACCGGGTGTTGAAAGCGGGCCGGGAAGCCTGGGTATTTGATCCGGCCAAAGTCGTATCACAGGTGGATCGCCAAAGATGGAAAGCATCTTTGAATCCAAGTGAGCGATTTTTTCTATGGTTGTTTCAATTATGCGGTTTGCACAAGCCGATTAAAACGTATACGCGTGAGCAGGCGATTGCGTTGCTCGAAAAGACCGATTTTAAACATTACCGGATTGATGCGGTTGAAAACGAAATTAGACTAAAATTGAAAAAGGCATAAGGCGCAAGGCACAAGGCGCAAGGCAAAGGGGAGATTGAAGAGAAGTCTATATTTTTTGGCAAGAATAAAGCAAAAACGCCCTGTGCCGTGAGCTGTGCGGCATGTTCCAATATCGTTGTTGCCGCCGAGATGAAAATCGGATGACGGCACTATTTTTTTGGGGAGATCTAAGTTATGCACATTTACCAGCAAATTTATGAATTCGCTGCTTCTGCCGGCGCATTTGAGGGATATGTTTATCGAAGGCCGAAGACCGAGATCGATATCCCGGCGCTGTCTGATTGGGCCGATAATTTGTATGGTGCCTACCAAAATTTTCCCCTTGATATTCTGGATGAATTTCAATCGTCTTTAGACCAGACATTAGGACGCGCATTTCAGTCTCTTGTTCTTCAGCTTGATTCCCAACATGCGGTCATCAAAAAGCTGAAAAAAATGATAAAGGGAGAAATGCCAAAAACGCCGGATGATTTTCAAAAGCAAAAATTTTTTCAAGAGTAGAGAGAATGAAGCAATGGAGGGTCTGAATTAAATTAAAAATCAATCACGAAAGCACGAAAAGAAAGAAAACACGAAAGTAAATAAAAATTTCGTGATTTTTGGATTTCATGTTTTCGTGATAGAAAAATCATTTTGATCTATTTTTACAATATAGATTTTGTTGGTTTTTAGGATTGATGGAAGAAGATCTGGTTATAACCGGAAAAATCGTCAGTGGTGCAGGGCAGGGCGCCTTTTTTACCCAAATCGACTGGGTGCAGCGGCAGTGCCATGAGAAACTGGGTTTAAAACCCTTTCCGGGAACGCTGAATCTGGAGATACCAGCGCAGGACCTTCCAATTATTGAATCATTGGA
>JASFPY010000162.1:0-5795 GCA_050115755.1 Desulfobacteraceae bacterium
CGATTATGGTTCTTTTGAGGCCTGGGTGGGCCGCATGCAGTCACTGGATCAGGATGCCCGCCAATATGAAATAGCCAACTTGCCTGATTCCACGGTCGCAATGTTTGACAAGCTGAACGGAAGAGCTGGACTTTACAAAAAGGTTGCCACCTGTGGCGATCTTTTGAAGAAAGCGGATTTTCAGGACATCGAACATCAGCAGGCACTGCGCAACCGGGTTTCGGTGCCAGACGAATATATTTTGCTTCGCAGGGTTTTGGGAATTTATCCGCTAACCCGTTTGTTTGTTTCTGATGGGGTATCCAAATGGCATGCAGCGGCACATAAACGCTTTTCGATTGAACCGCCGGCCAACTGGAAAACAATCCGATATGTTCCCGACCAAAAAATCGATTGGCGGTCGATGAGCCAAATCCTCGCGCCGACGAAACGCGATGCCCTCGGCATCCCTGTCTACTTGCCCGAGCAGCGGGAATTTCTTTTCCGGATGTACGCCCCGGTCTGGGAAATTCAGCACCAGGGCGAGGATGACCGAATCGGAACACCGATTTGGACCGGCAAGGGGGTTCTCGATGTCAATACCCGCAAACCGTTAACCTATACCCTGCTTTCCTTTACGCGCTTCGGCAAACAAATCCTTACCCAGCTAAACTACATTGTCTGGTTTCCCTCCCGACCGAAACAGAGTGATTGGGACCTTTATGGCGGGTTGCTGGACGGGCTGAATTATCGCGTGACGCTGGACAGTGACGGGGTCCCCCTTCTTTACGAGACCGTTCATAACTGCGGATGCTACTACAAAGCATACCCCACAAAGCGACTGCAGATTCGCGCAAAGATCGACTACGCCGAACCACCGCTTATTCTCAAGGCCCCTAATCTGGACCCTTCCCAAAATTTTGTGACGATTGCAATGGAAAGCCGAACCCATTACGTTCAGCACCTTTATCCCCTATCACGTGAATTGCAGGCCAAAACAGCGGCGTATTCCTTTGCAGATTACGGGCAGCTGCGCAGTCTTTCCTACTCAAGCGGGGCTCGCAGGAGCATGTTTGATCAGTACAGCCTCGCTCCCGGCAGTGAAAGGCTGGAGCGTTTTTTCCTCTGGCCGACCGGAGTTCTTTCTCCGGGAGGCATGCGCCAGTGGGGTCGTCATGCAGTGGCATTCGCGGGCAGGCGCCATTTTGACGATCCGTTTTATATGGACAGAATGTTCGAAAAGACGGGTTCCAGGTGAAGTTAGCCGCCTTATTTATATGTTTAAAACAGCGCTGGAAAATGGTAGGACAGGGGCGTACTCTAACCAAGTAGCGGGAGGTTGCCCATGAAAGCAGATTTAATTCTTAATAATGCCCGGATCAAAACAATGGATAGCGCGGGGTCATCTGCTGAAGCCATTGCCTTTTTCCGGGATCGGATTTTAGCGGTCGGCCAAAATGATGAAATTATGCGTCTTGCCGGACGGCAAACCAATTGTCTGGATATGTCGGGCAAAACGGTTCTTCCCGGGTTTATTGACGCCCATGAGCACCTTTCCTGGTTTGCCGAGAATTACCTGAATCTGGATTGTTCTCCACAAAGCGCCGACTCCATAGGCAAGCTGGTCGAAATTATAAGAACGCGGGCGGCTGACATCGTTAGCGGCGAATGGGTCCGTGGGGTACTCTATGACGATACCAAAGTGAAAGACGGACGCGTTTTACACCGTGATGATTTAGACAGGGCTGCCCCGGAAACGCCGGTCATTGTCGTCCATGTCAGCGGCCATTGGGGCGTTGTGAACTCAAAAGCTTTGGAATGCGGAGGATTGGACAGAAATTCTCCCGACCCGCAAGGCGGAGAACTCGGCCGTGATTCCGCCACCGGTCGACTCGATGGACGCCTTTACGAGATGGCATTGTTCAATTTCGCTTTTGAAAGCCTCGCGGTCCAACCGACGATCGTTCCGCCCTATCCCCGGGAAGTGAGAAAAGAGGCAGTGCGAAAAGCGGCAACCTATCTCAACTCCGCGGGCATTTGCAGCGTCGGTGATGCCCTCTGCGCACCCAGTTACATCACGACTTATCATGATTTGTTGCATGCCGACATGCTTTCTCTTCGAATCAACATGATCGTACCCTACCCGTTCCTTCCCAACTTCGAGAATCTCGGGCTAACCGGAAGATGGGGAAATCCATGGGTGAGATGTAGCGGGATAAAAATCATTGTCGACGGCGCCATCGCGGGGCGAACTGCAGCAATCAGCCAGGGCTATGAAAACGATCCTGACGATCACGGACTTTTGCTTATTGACAGCCAGAAGGAATTAGATCACATCATCCGGCGTATCCACGACCTTGGCTATCAGGCATGTGTCCATGCCAATGGGGATATCGCCATCAACATGGTTTTAGATGCTATTGAAAAGGCCCAGCAGGGTAATCCGGCCGCAAAACATCGACATCGCATCGAACACTGCACGATGATCGATGACAAAATTTTGAGCCGCATGGCGCAATTGAAGGTTATGGCGCTGCCTTTCGTATCTTACCTCTGGCAACATGGGGAAAAACTGCGGCCGTTCTATGGCGCACGCGCTGATCGAATGTTTGCTCACAAAAGTTTTCTCGAGGCGGGAGTCAAAGTGGCATCCGGCTCGGACCATCCTGTCGGGCTTCATTCACCATTGCTTGGGATTCAGTGCATGGTCACACGCAAAACCGCGGCCGGCGAAACAATAGGCCTGAACGAATGTATTTCCGTGGAAGAAGCGGTCAAGGTATATACTGCCGATGCAGCCTACGCCACATGCGAAGAAAATCTGAAAGGTATGCTGAAGCCGAACATGCTGGCCGACGCGGTCGTCCTGAAGCAGGATCCATGGAAAGTTAATCCTGATGAAATCGGGTCCATCGATGTTGAGATGACCATTTCCGGCGGCAAAATCGTTTTTCAAAATAATTGATATTTAAAGGAGGCTCTTAATGGAAATATGTAAGGCTGTCGGGGACATCTCCTGGCGTCCTCATCCGCTTGTCAGGGAAGTGAGCATTAAGCCCCTGGTAACAAAAAGTGAAGATGGTCTGAATGTTACCTGTATGCTGGTGAGGGTTCCGGCCGGCATAGAAGTGCCGGAACATATTCACGAAGAACAGGTGGATATTCTGTATCCGCTTCAGGGCAAAGCCGAAATGGATGTCGAAGGAGCAGGAACATTTCCGCTAAAACCCGGTGTGGTTGTCAGGGTACCCACAGGCACAAAGCACAGAATCTTCAATGTGACTGAAGAATTGCTGCTTTTTGATGTATTTCAGCCGGCAACCTTGTAAAAATCGTTTTGAAACTAATGGTAGGGATCTCACATGCGCATCCTATTTCACTATTCATTTGCAATTGTTGTCCTGACGATATACGGCGGGCAGGTCTGACCGTTTATGGCAAACCTGCCCCCCGTGAATCTGGGGGCAATACTTTTTCTTTCGTTTTTAGCCGTCTGGGCATCGCGAAAACCGATTGAACATCTTGTTGTCCTGCCGGCGACACAGACCTCCCAGCCAAAACGCCAGTTCTTCATGGATATTTCCCTGTGCCTGATTGCCGGCATGCTGGCAACCGCTTATAATATGACTGCATTCGGGTTTCCCATTGGCAGCGGCATCAAGCTGATGATCGGGTGTGCGGTTGCCGGATTTTTTTTGTCGCTGGACACGGCCCTGGCGCGCGAACGCGAGGTGATCAGAGACGCAATTGCAGGCGAAGACATGCTCGCTCCACCCGAGCAACTGTATCCCATGACCCGGAAGTTTTCGCTGGTTGCGCTGGCCACGGCTGTCCTGGTTTTCATCGTGGTGATACTGGTTTTCTCGCTGGACATTGTATGGCTAACCCAAATCGAGCAAAACGATGCCGCGCTTCATCAGGCCCAGATGTCCATCGCGCTTGAGATCTTTTTTGTGTTCATTGTCCTTCTTTCTCTGGTGGTTAATCTCATTATTTCCTACTCGGGCAACCTCAGGCTGCTTTTTACAAACGAAACCCGTATTCTTGAACGCATCAGCCTCGGCGATCTTTCCCAAAAGGTGCCTGTTGCAACAAAAGATGAGTTCGGGGTGATTGCCGGCCACACAAACAGCATGATCGATGGCCTCAGGCACCGCGCAGAACTCCTCTCTGCGCTCAAGCTGGCGGAAGAGGTTCAACAAAACCTTTTACCGCAGGAGGCACCTCAAATGCCCGGCCTCGATATCGCTGGAACAAGTATTTATTGCGATGAAACCGGTGGCGACTATTATGATTATTTCAAACTGCCAGCGGACAGATTAGGCGTTGTGGTGGCGGATGCTTCGGGACACGGCGTCGGCGCCGCCATGCACATGACGACGGTGCGCGCTTTTCTCCATTTTGGCATAAGAACTTATCAGAACCCGGCCCGGCTGCTCAGTGAAATCAATTATTATGTGACGCGCGACAGTTCCGAAACGAACCGCTTTATGAGTATGTTCTTCCTGGAGGTCAATCAATCGGCAAAAACCCTGTGCTGGGTTCGTGCCGGCCACGAGCCGGCGATGGTCTTCGGGCCATCCGGCAGCAAATTACAGGACCTTTACGGAGAAGGCATCGCATTGGGAGTTATTGCCGACTATAATTATGCTGAATACACCTTGCAGGGCTGGGAATCAGGAAGCGTGATTGTGATCGGCACCGATGGTGTCCGCGAAACACGCAATAGCAACGGTGAAATGTTCGGCTTGGACCGTTTGCATGAAGTTATTTCCCAAAACGTGAATGCCTCAGCAGAGATGATCCAGAATAACGTTATCGGCGCTCTTCGCACATTCAAGGCCAATGCAAAACAGGAAGATGATATTACATTGGTTATTATCAAACTTCTCTGAAAAATAAGCACTGCGGTTTAATCTTAAAGGAAATATTACCAATTCGTGCTAAACTGATAGAAGCAATTTCAAACCAATTCTAAAGACAGTATCAACGGAAAAACAGACCCTGCATTCGGGCGATAGGGAATAATTTCAATGATCCGGTCAGATGATAAAAATACCGGGGAACGGTCTTTACCCGCAGCCAAACCCATCAGCGCTCATCGCTCCTTTGTCTACGGTGCCAGCGCCCCCGGTCTGGGAGAGTTCTATGCCGGCTGCCGCCTGAGGGGTCTGGTAACAGCCGCTTTGTTTATTTCCGCCACCGTCTGGTTTGCCCGGGCCCTGTTTGTTATACTCAGCAGAATTATGGACCGGATTTTCGACAGCCTCAATGGTGCGGCGCCATTTGTGCTGCCGGACGTGCCATATTTATCTGCCACAATTTCTTTTTTTGCTTTATACTTTATCTGGCTGTGGGCCATGATTGGCGCCATCGATGCGGCAACAGCGCATCGACGCCGGAGCGGGGAACCGCCTCAGGCAAGCGTTGCATGGGCGGTAGCGGCGGCCTGGTTCTGCCCGGGTGCCGGACATGTCTATGCCGGCTCCAGGCGCTACGGATATCTGCTGTTTGCCGCCTATTTACTGGCAATTCTCGCTGTCGTGCCGGCCTACAAGCAGCTGTTTGACGGCATTTCACAACTGGCAGGCAGCGGGGAGTTGACGCCAAATGACCCCTTTGCCGTTATGAGAATGGTTCACGAATTGGTGGCCAGAGCGGAATACAGCTTTGGCAAACTCCTTGGGGCGTCCGTCAGATATTTTGCCATCGGCGGCACGATTCACCTGTTACAGCAGCGCCTGCCCGAAACGGATACGCGCTGGTCACAGCCTTCAGCAGGATACGGCGTGGCCCTTCTCGGAATCGGATGGCTG
>JASFPY010000163.1:0-5775 GCA_050115755.1 Desulfobacteraceae bacterium
AAGTTATGATAACAAACCCAACCGGTGCGATTACACGAAGCAACCGGCGGCGCAACTGAGTTTGGCTACCCGGGCTGTCGGAACTAATACCGACCACTTCTCTAACCTGCAATTTTTATCCTCTCAAAAAGTATTGTCATGCAAAAAAAGCTGTCTGCGCCGTCCGAATTTAATTCATTTTCTATTTGAAATGTCAAACTTTTTTCAAGTTAACCGAGAAAACGCAAGGACCCTGTCCATCGCTTCAGGAGGCTTTCTTGAAACCGAAATCAAAGGCAATGGAATTCACGACAGCAACGGGTATGTTCAAGAATTCGAAAAATATAGCTATAAAGCCGGTACGTGTCAATTGTGCAGAAATTCGGCTGCATGAGCGCGTAAGCCGATCTTCCGATAACCTTTCGATATCAATTTGAAATATTCATTTTCAGGCAACTTGACTTTGCGGAATAATCAGTCTAATTTCAGTGGCTGAGACCGAATAACTCCACGGGATCTGGGGTGATTTCAAGAATAATCTGTATTCCGTGTATCCGAGCAAAAGGGAACCGAAGCGGTTGGTTAAGCATGAAACAATGTAAAATGAATTTGAAAAAAATCGGCTGTGGTCAATTCATAATTAAATTCAATATTTTGTTATTGTTTATGGCGATCGCGGTGATAAGCCTGGTTGTCGGCTGTGCGACAACGCCGGCATCTTCGCCCTTCAGCCCCCGATCGATTAACGAGGTTCGATTCCGTGATCGCTCGAAATCCGAATATGACGATGAGGTGCGCGTGACGGTTGCCGTGCCGAGCGCCGAAGAAAACAGGGCCCTGTTCGGTGCCGATCTGGCCTTAAAAGAGATCCAGCCGGTCTGGGTGAAGGTGGAAAACCACAGCGATCGGACCTATTATCTGATTTCAGCCGCTGTTGACCCGAACTACTATTCGCCCAACGAGACGTCCTTTGCCGTCCATGGCGGTCTCACTCGATCCGAAAAAAAAGAAATGGAAAACTATTTCAGAGCGATGAATTTCAGAAACCCCATTTTGCCCTACACGGCGGTTTCAGGCTTTGTTTTTACCAATCTCGATGAAGGCGAAAAGGTGGTGCAAATCGACCTGATTGCCAGCCAACGGGTTAAATTTTTTACCTTCTTCGTTCAAATTCCCGGCATACGGGTCGATTATCAAATGGTGGACTTCGACAGCCTCTATGCAGACGAAGAAATTGTGGATGTAGACCTGGATGGATTGAGAGCGGCGCTCGAGAATTTGCCCTGTTGCACCAC
Source organism: Desulfobacteraceae bacterium (assembly GCA_050115755.1). Lineage (GTDB taxonomy): Bacteria > Desulfobacterota > Desulfobacteria > Desulfobacterales > JAHEIW01 > JAHEIW01. Next base: position 1,275 of record JASFPY010000163.1, read on the forward strand.
GAATGCGGAGGGAACGGATTTCGGAGACCCGCTCAACCTGGTGATCATCGGGGATTTTCTCGATGTGGCTGCCACTTTCTCCCGCCGAGGCTGGCTTCCGGCTGAAGAGACTTACTCGACAGCCATATGGAAGACCATAAAGTCGTTTCTTTTTGGCAGGCGCTACCGGTATTCGCCGGTGAGCTCATTATATGCCTTCGGCCGTCACCAGGATCTGGCACGCCAGAAACCGCGCAAAAGTATTCACGAAAGAAACCACCTGCGCTTATGGTACAGCCCGATCCGGTTTGAAGGCAAACCGGTATTTGTCGGTCAGATCAGCCGCGACATCGGTGTTCGTTTTACCACCAAAACCTGGCCGCCGGTGACCCACAAAATTGATCCGGATATCGACGAAGCGCGCCATGCAATCGTTGAGGATTTGCTGTTTTCTCAGATGCTCGCCAAAGTCGGCTTTGTAAAAGGGGTGGGCCGGGCAACGCCTTACAGACCGAGGCAGAACCTGACCGGCGATCCTTATTTTACCGATGGCCTGCGCACCGTCCTGATTATAGATAAAGGGCCCATTTCTATGAATCAGATCGTAGAAATCAATTGGGAGCATCCCCAAACGTTTCACATATCAGAGTGAAGGGCAAACACCCGCTTATTTCAAGCATCAATTCATTATACGTGCAAGATGGCGGCAGGCGACTGGGGTCAGACAGAATGATGGCAAATGATCAAAAAAAGCTTCTAATTTTTTTACTGTTGGCATTCATCGCCGTTACAACGGGTGCCTGCAGCCTTAAACTTCAAAAATTTGACATTGAGACGCCGGCGCAGATCCTTAGCATTGTCGGGTCGCCTCCGGTATTGGATGGACGCCCGCGGTTCCGGCAAATATTCTGTCGCCTGCTGGAGGACGCACCCGGGTCATCATCCGAAATACAGAATTGCGCGTCATTGATCTGGCGTCTTGGCGATGAAAAGATCAATCAGGGTTCAGGCGACGCACTGCCGCATCACGATCCCGGTTTAAAAATCTTCATTGTGTCCGGCGCCTTCGGCGATTGCTTTCCCGAACTGGGAGCCCCCTTTCAAAAAGGTATCGACCGTCTGACAGGCCTGGGCTACCGCATTGAAACCATCGCTGTTGAAGGGCGCTCGGGCAGCCAACGCGATGCGCACCTTATTGCAGAAGCATTAAGCCGCAAGATCCATCAAAAAACGGACCGATTGCTGTTGATAGGCTACTCTAAGGGGGTTACCGATATTTTACATTTTCTGGTTGATTTCCCTGATCTGGCCAGGCAAGTCGCAGCCGTAATCAGCGTCTCCGGTGCAGTCAATGGATCTCCTCTGGCGGAGAAATTTGGGGATCTATACGAAAAATGGTTGGCGGACGCGTTGCCATCCAGATGCCCTCCCGGAGATAAAAAAGTGCTCATCAGCCTGGAACGCAAAGTTCAAATGGCATGGTTGGCCGGCCATGCGCTGCCCCGGCATGTCGCTTATTTTTCACTGGCGACTTTCGCCGATCGCCCCAATATTGCGCGCATTCTCCGCATATCCTACGATCAGCTGGCCCAAATTGATCCGCGCAACGACGGCCAACTGATCTTTTATGATCAAATTATTCCCGGGTCAACGCTTCTGGGTTTTGCCAACACCGATCATTGGGATATTGCCTTGCCGGTTCGGCAGAAATATCGCTATTGGGGCAGACCGGCTGTTTTGCCGGAATTCACTGAATTTCCCAAAGATATACTTTTGGAGGCACTGGTTCTTTTTGCAATCGAACAGCTTCAGCATCACGATTCATTTTGAAAAAGAGGCGCCAATGAAGAAAAAGATGATTCTCCGCTTTATCGCTGTTTGTGTCGCCGTTATTATTTTCAATGCCGCTCCGGTTGAGCTTCAGGCCGAAACCGTGTTTGTCACCATCGGATCGGGCGATTTCAGCGGTGTCTATTTTCCAACCGGAATGACCATTGCAAAGATGATCAACAGCAGGCGCAACGCCCATGGAATCCGGGCGACCGTTGAATCCACCCGCGGATCGGTCTTTAACCTGAATGCGATCATGGCCGGTTACCTGGAATTCGGTCTGGCGCAATCCGACATCCAATATCAGGCCATCAAGGGTCTCGCCGGGTGGGCAAAACAGGGCCCCCAGGAGCAACTGCGTGCCGTATTCAGCATCCACCATGAATCAGTGTGCCTGGTGGCTGCGGTCAAAACCGGTATAAATGCCATAACCGACCTCAAAGGGAAAAAGGTCAACCTGGGCAACCCGGGCTCCGGCCAGTACCGCAATGCCATCGATGCCCTGCAAGCCGTGGGCCTGAACCCGAAAACCGATATCGATGCACAAAAAGAAAAAGCCGCCGAGGCAACGTTCCTGCTCCAGGCCAACCGCATCGATGCGTTTTTTTGTACAGTGGGGCACCCGAGCGATACCCTCCAAAATGCAACCACCGGCGAGCGCAAGGTCCGTTTCATCCCGATTGCCGGCCCGGGCATCGATCAACTGGTAGCCGATCAAAACTATTACACCAAAACGACGGTCCCGGTGGCCCGATTCTATCCGGGCGCGGAAAATTCGGCGGCCGTGGAGACATTCGGGGTTATCGCCACCCTGTGCACCTCCGCCAGCGTGCCGGGTCATGTGGTTTACGCGATCACCAAAGAAGTAATTGGTAATTTTTCGGAATTTAAAAGACAGCATCCGGCTCTGGGGGATCTGGCAAAGCAAGACATGCTCAAAGGGCTCACCGCCCCGTTTCATCCCGGCGCTTTAAATTATTTCAAGGAAGCCGGGCTGATGCGATAGGCCGGCTTGCGCGGGGATGCGAATTGTAACCACTTCCAAGCAGATGCGCTGTCAGAAAAGGTCAAAAAAACGGTTCAGCGATACCCGTTATGAATCCTGTGCATCGAAGACTCAAATCACTTGCCATACTGGTAGCTGTTGGGCTCATATGTTTTTCACCCCTTGCCTGGGGGACAGAACCGGTGCACCTCCGCAAAAAAGAGATCCCCGAGATCACGTTCAAAAATCTGTCCCCACCTTACAGGGATTACGAATATTTCCAAAATCGAAAAGCTGTTCCCTTTGAATACAAGGCATCATCCTTCAGCCTGCTGAATGCCTGGTGGCTGGCTGAAGCCTCTACCCTCGTTTATGCCGACGAAGCATTCGTCAAACGGCGGTTCAAAGCTGCCGGGCTGAAGCAGTTCAAATTTTTCAACAGTCACGGCACCCAGTGCTTCGTCGTCAGCAACGGTGAATTTGCAATCGTTGCATTCCGTGGCAGTGAGGGCTGGAAGCTCAACGAACATTTCGATCCCCGGCAGGTCGTTGCCGACTGGATGACCGATTTTGATATTCGGCTCGCCGACTGGCACCGGGGCGGCAGGGTCCACCGGGGTTTCAGAGACGCATTGGAAGTCGTCTGGGCAGACCTTTTCCCCTACATGAAAAATCTGGCGGATAAAGGTTGCCGGATATGGGTTACCGGCCACAGCCTGGGCGCAGCCCTTGCCACCCTTGCCGCCGATCGATTCCAGGATGTTCAGGGGCTCTATACCTTCGGCTCACCCCGCGTCGGAGACCGGCAGTTTCAGGAAAATTTCCAATTGCGGGCGTATCGCGTAGTCAACGGAGATGACATTGTCGCGCGCGTTCCGCCGAAGGGCAAATACCGCCATGTCGGTGCGCTCAAATTTATTGACCACCAGGGCAGAATTCATGATAAGTTTGCCGGAACAGAAGCGGCGGATCCCTGCCGCGATGCGTCGGACGTTTGCGGCGATCTGAAAGAAACCAAACCGTCTGGTTCAGCAAAGCTTATCCCCGATGCAATCCGGGACCATGTCCCCTTGCTTTATGCGATATTTCTCTGGAACCGTCTGGTACAGAAAAATGCTGCTGTTCATCATTTAGACTAAAATATAGATGATAAATTTTGACAGATCTCATTGTGCCAAAATAATACGAGCCTCATAAAGTTCAAACTGTTTATCTACCGTCATGATCGGAATGTCTTCTTTTATCGATTGAGAAATTAAAATGAGATCAAATGGATCTCTATGGTGCCGCGGTAGATCGGCAACATGCAACGTGTGTGTAATCTCAATTGCAGCAAGAGAAACGATATTGCAACAATGGTCTAATGTTCTGTCCGCCAAATAAAAAGGCTACCAGATATTCGCATGATATCCATTAATGCTGGTGCCGAGGGACAGAATCGAATACGCCCCATGCGCAACACGGGGCTTTTCAGCCGTTTCTCAATACCTTAAAAGGCAAAATAAAGCGGTCGATGAGTTCATTTAGGTTTGAATGGATCGTTTAATTTCTTCTTGAAATATGAAGCTTGGTGATCCTCGATTTTTTTTGGATTTTGTTTCCAATTGCAAAAATTTTCTGAATTCAGGATTCAGGCACGCAATGTAAACTCTGACAAAGCTTACAGTAATGACAATATATAGAGGCCGACCGCAATTTTGGGAAAGA
>JASFPY010000164.1:0-5749 GCA_050115755.1 Desulfobacteraceae bacterium
TGTTGTCGATAACTATTTGAAGGCTGCATTAGATCCTGCTTTTGGCTTATTTTTTATTGACACACAACGATTCGCAAGGGTATTCATGTAGTGCTAATCAAGTTAAATCGCGCATTTAACATTCGACAGTCTTTTTTCGCCGCTATTATCGTTTTTGTAGATATTCGATTAAACCATACTTTCGAAAGGAAACATGAGCGAGACCTCTCACCTTCTTCAAGTCCAGGATCTCAAAACCCATTTTTCTACATTTGAGGGCGTCGCCAAGGCAGTGGACGATGTCACATTTCATGTCGACAAGGGAGAGGTGCTTGGCATTGTGGGAGAATCCGGCTGCGGCAAAAGCGTAACGGCGCAGTCCATCATGCGTTTGATACCCGATCCGCCGGGAAAAATTGTTCAAGGGCGGATTGTATTTGATCATACCGACATCGTTCAACTTTCGATGGAGCAGATGCGAACGATTCGCGGCAAGCGGATCGCCATGATTTTTCAGGAACCGATGACCTCCCTGAATCCGGTTTACACCGTCGGCGATCAGATATCGGAAATGTTCATCCTGCACGAGAAACGGTCCAAACGGGAAAGCTGGAACCGCTCAATTGAGATGCTTAAAAAAGTTCAGATTCCCGCTCCGGAAAAAAGGGTACATGAATATCCGCATCAGCTTTCCGGAGGAATGCGCCAGCGCGCAATGATCGCCATGGCCCTGGCCTGCAATCCGGAAATACTGATCGCCGATGAGCCCACCACCGCCCTGGATGTGACCATTCAGGCTCAAATTCTTGACCTGATGCTCCAGCTCAGGCAGGATTATGATACCGCCATCATGATGATTACCCATGATCTGGGCGTCATCGCCGAGATCGCCCAGCGGGTTATCGTGATGTATGCCGGCAAGGTGGTGGAGGAAGCAAAAGCCATCGCGGTCTTTGAAGAACCCAAACACCCCTATACCCAGGGGCTGCTGCAATCGATTCCAAAACTGGGCGAGCGCTCGATCCAGGGGCGGCAGCGACTCAAGGAAATTTCCGGAATCGTACCCAGCTTGTATGAATTGGCGCCGGGCTGTCATTTTTCGCCGCGTTGCCCGCATGCCATGGAGATCTGCAGCCAAAATGCACCCAAAATGGTGGATGTTGGCGAGGGGCACCGGGTAAGATGTTTTCTTTACTGAACCGGTTGTATAAAAAAGGGTAACTTGATTGGAAACTTTGCTGTCAGTCGAAGATTTGGAAGTTCATTTTCCCATAAAGAAGGGATTGCTCTCACGGACCGTCGGTTATGTATACGCGGTTGACGGTGTTTCCATCACGCTCGGAAAAGGGGAAACCTTAGGCCTTGTCGGAGAGAGCGGTTGCGGCAAGACCACCACCGGTCTGGCGGTATTACGATTGATTGAACCCACCGCGGGAACGGTCCGCTTCGGGGATACGGAAATCACCGCCCTGAACAAATCCAGATTAAGGGCCCTTAAAAAAGAAATTCAGATGATCTTTCAGGATCCGTATTCTTCGCTCAACCCCCGCATGACAGTCAACCAGATTCTCGCTGATCCCATGGAAATCCACGGCATGTATCCGGGAATTGAAAGAAAGGATCGGATCGCCTATCTGCTGGAAAAAGTCGGCTTGACGGCCGAGCAGGGCCGGCGCTATCCCCATGAGTTCAGCGGCGGCCAGCGCCAGCGAATCGGTGTCGCCCGGGCGCTGGCGCTCAATCCCCAGGTAATTATCGGCGATGAGCCGGTTTCTGCCCTGGATGTCTCCATTCAGGCGCAAATTATCAATCTGTTAATCGATCTGCAGCAGGAATTTCAGCTATCCTATATCATCATCGCGCATGACCTGGCGGTGGTCGAACATATTTGTGACCATATCGCGGTGATGTATCTGGGCAAGATTGTGGAAGCGTCCGCTTACAAAAAAGTTTACTCCGATCCGAAGCACCCCTACACCCAGGCGCTGCTGTCGGCGATTCCGGTGGCGGATCCCCGGGCAAAAAAAGACCGCATGATACTCAAAGGCGATGTGCCCAGCCCGATCAATCCGCCTTCCGGTTGCGCATTTCATCCCCGATGTCCCCATCGCATGGACATCTGCGATAAAAAGGCGCCGATGCTAAAGGATATCGGCGATAATCACACGGTCGCCTGTTATTTATATTAAATTTGTTTTTACAGGGAGGTTAATGAAATAAAAATCACCTGAAACGAAAGGAGGAACACCAATGAAAAAGAGATTTTATTTCTTATTTGCTATCGCCTTTACAGTGATGGCACTTGCGTTGAGCGGAACGGCGCTGGCGGCATCGTCTCTTGTCACCGCCCAGGATACACCGCCGAGGACAATGAACCCGCACGGTTCTGACGCAGATGCAAACCTTTCATTTATGGCCAATTTCTTTGATGGATTGTTACAGCGTAAAGGCCCTGAAGGTACGCTCGCCCCGGCATTGGCAGTGCGCTGGGAACGGCTGGATGAGCTGAGTTGGAAGTTTTATCTGCGCAAGGGCGTTAAATTTCACAACGGCAATCCCTTTACCGCTGCAGACGTCAAGTTTTCGTTCGAACGACTCAGCAATCCGGAAGTGTCCGAATTCATCAACACCGGTAAGACGATTGCTGCCGTTGAGACGCCGGATGACCTCACGGTGGTCATTAAAACAAAGGAGCCGATTCCCTGGTTTGCTAATAATATGCACCAGGTCTTTATTATGGACAAAGAATCCACCGAATCTCGCGATGCGGGAGAGGTTGGGATCAAACCCATCGGTACCGGCGCTTATAAGTTAACGGAATGGGTGAAAGGATCTTACGTGCGCATGGAAGCCAATGCGGATTATTGGGAAGGGGCGCCAGCAATTCAGAAGGTGGAAGTCCGGCCTATCACCGAGCCGTCCACCCGTTTTGCGGCACTGGCGTCAGGACAGGCTGAGTTGATGTCCGGCGTACCGGTGGAACTATTCGATAAGATTGTTAAGAATCCCAAGCTGGAAGTGGTTAGCCGTCCGGCCCGGCGCTCGATTTTTCTGGCACTGGGCAACAAGCCGGACAGCCCGATGGCCGATGTTCGAGTGCGCAAGGCGATGTACATGGCCATCAATGAAGATGAAATTATCGAAAAGGTTATGCGCGGGCATGCCGCTCCGGCGGCCCAGGTTCCCGATCCGCCGACCATTGGCTATAATGGCAATATCAAGCGGCTTTCCTATGATCTCGCAATGGCAAAAAAACTGATGAAAGAAGCCGGCTATGAAAATGGATTTGAGGTAACGCTTTCGGGCCCAAATGACCGCTATGTTCAGGATGAGAAGATCGCTGAAGCGGTGGCCAAGTATTTGGCCAAAATCGGCGTTAAGGCAAAATTGGACGTTAAGCCGAAATCCATTTTTTTCCCACAGGTTGCCAAAGGCGAGCTGGAATTTTATTTGATCGGCTGGTTTGACGGCACCTTTGACATGGGTCGCACCTATTTTAAGCTGGCGCATTCCAGAGACGACGAAAAAGGATATGGCGGGCTGAACGGAGCGGCTTACAGTGACCCCGAGCTGGATAAGCTCCTGCAATCCACCGCTGACATTATCGATCCGCAGGAGCGCGGCAAGGTGCTGCAGCAGCTTAACAAGATGGCCATGGTCGATAAGATCGTCTGGATTCCGCTTCACTATCAGGAAGACGTCTATGCCATTCAGAAGGGCAAAAGCATTAAATTTCAACCCCGCCCGGACCGCTGGATGGTGTACAAGGAGATCGCAAAATAATTTAACCTGAAACGCAAACGCATGTCGGGGCTGGGTCATCGCAGCACCCAGCCCCGGCAGAAAATTTTTATGGCCACTTACATTGCTCGCAGACTCATCCAGGGGATCGTTGTTCTCCTGGTTGCATCCATGCTTTGTTTTATCATCTTTCGTTACATGGGAGACCCGGTTGTCACCATGGCGGGCCGCTATGCGACAGTCGAGCAACGTGAAGAAGTCCGCCGGTCTATGGGTCTCGACAAACCCGTTCATATTCAATACGTTCGGTTCCTTATAAACGCCGCTCACGGTGATTTCGGCAAATCATATGTCACCCGGGTGCCGGCGCTGGGTCTCATCCTGGAACGATTCCCCGCCACCTTTGAGCTGGCCACCACGGCCCTTATCATGGCCTTTTTGATCGGCGTTGCACTTGGCGTTGTGGTTGCCCTGAAGCCATACGCCTTGCGAAACCGGATGATTATGGCGGGGTCCCTGGGTGGGATTTCGATCCCCACGTTTTTGATGGGCATATTGCTGATTATGGCGTTTGCGGTTTACCTGGGAATTTTGCCGCCCTTCGGGCGCGGAGAAACCGTGCAGCTGGGTTTCTGGCGCACCGGTTTTTTTACGCTAAACGGTTTCAAACACCTGATCCTTCCTGCGACAACTCTGGCCATGTATCAGCTGGCGGTGCTCTTGCGGTTGACACGTGCCGGTATGCGCGAGGTGATGACCGAAGAATACATTAAAACCGCCTGGGCCAAAGGCCTGCCGCCTCGGAAAGTAATCTTTAAGCATGGCCTGCGCAACGCCCTGATTCCGGTGGTAACCATTACCGGCCTGCAATTTGGTGAATTGATTGCTTTTTCAATTGTCACTGAAACGATCTTTCAATGGCCGGGCATGGGCAACCTTTTGCTGACATCAATCTATGAAAATGATCAACCCGTGGTGGTGACCTATATCATGCTGACGGCATTGATCATTATTACCATGAATATCATTGTCGATATTCTCTACGCGGTGATCAATCCGAAGATTCGTTATGAATAAGCGGCGCATCAAATCCAGAATGCTTTATAGCTATTTGCAAGATCCATCTGCAATTGTGGGCAGCATCATTCTGGTCATATTTATTCTGGCCGCGCTTTTGGCACCCTGGATAACGCCCCAGAATCCCTATGATCTGGAAAAGCTGACGCTGGAACATTTCTTGACGCCGCCCATCTGGATGGAAGAAGGAACAGCGCCCTTTTTATTGGGCACCGACGACCAGGGGCGGGGAATTTTCAGCACCATCATCTATGGTTGCCGTACATCTCTGATCGTTGGATTCGGCGTGGTGCTGATTGCCGGAACCTTTGGTGTCACCCTGGGGCTTTTGGCCGGGTATTACGGGGGCTGGATCGACGTGGTTACCATGCGTCTGGCCGACACCCTGTTTTCATTTTCAACCACCCTTCTGGCGATTCTTTTTCTGGGCATATTCGGCGGAAGCAGCATTTTAATTGTGATCATTGCGATCTGTATTGCAGACTGGGTGCGCTATGCCCGCACCATGCGCGGCAGTGTGCTGGAGGTCAAAGAGAATGCGTATGTCATGGCCGCCAAGGCCACCGGAGCCGGTGATTTCAGGCTTTTGCTGCGCCATTTGCTGCCCAACGCCATCCCGCCCATCTTTGTGGTTCTGGCAGTCGACCTGGCGGTGGTGATAATGCTGGAAGCGACCCTGAGTTTTTTGGGTGTGGGGGTGCCGCTGACCGAACCTTCCCTGGGCATGATGATCTCCATCGGCAAAAACTACATTTATGCCGGGATGTGGTGGATGATCGTTTTTCCGGGTGCGGCTCTGATCCTGCTGGTGGTCGGGATTAATTTGTTTGCGGATTGGCTCAGAGAAGAGCTAAACCCAAAAATCCAACGCAAAGCCTAAAACTGCTTTGTAAAGGGCTATCTTTTGCTCGATAGTTGCGTTACAAATCGCTTCAAAATGCTCACGTACTTA
>JASFPY010000165.1:0-5736 GCA_050115755.1 Desulfobacteraceae bacterium
TGACAACCGACAAAATATTGCTGGATCATGGCAGCGGCGGTAAGATCTCCCACAGCCTCACCAAAGACATGATGCTGCCGGTATTTGACAACGACATTCTGGCGGCGCTCAATGATGGGGCCATCTTTGAACTGGAGGGCAGCCGCCTGGCCTTTTCAACCGATTCATACACCGTGGATCCCATTTTTTTCCCGGGAGGCAACATCGGTGACCTTGCGGTCAACGGAACAGTTAATGATATCGCCATGTGTGGGGCCACTCCGCTTTATTTGAGTGTCGGACTCATAATTGAAGAAGGCCTGTCCATGACCGACCTTGAAACTATTATAAAAGATATGGGCCGGGCAGCTGAAGCTGCGGGTGTTACCGTCATTACCGGGGACACCAAGGTTGTCCCCCGGGGGACGGCCGACCGGATTTTTATCAACACCTCCGGGATCGGATTGATTCCGCCCGACGTCTTTGTGGCCAGCGACAATGCCACAGCCGGCGATAAAATTATATTGAGCGGAACCATTGCCGATCACGGGATTACGGTATTGACCCAGCGTGAAGGCCTTTCCTTTGAGACATCGCTGCAGAGTGACTCGGCCCCGTTGAACCACATGGTTAAAAAAATGTTTTCGGCCACAGCTGTTGGTGACATTCATGTTTTGCGGGATCCGACCCGTGGTGGCGTCGGCACGGCGCTAAACGAGATCGCTGAAAAATCTGAAATCGGTATCGAGATCATTGAAGATAAAATTCCATTAAAGAATGAGGTGGCGGGCGCCTGTGAACTGCTGGGGTTTGATCCCCTTTATCTGGCCAATGAAGGCAAGCTGCTGGCATTTGTGTCGCCTGATCGGACAGCGGCGGTTTTGGAAGCCATCCAATCCGACCCCTGCGGTAAGGATGCCGCTGTTATCGGTGAGGTCGTCACTGATCATCCCGGCAAAGTATTATTAAAAACCCGCATCGGCGGCAAACGGATTGTGGATATGTTAGCCGGGGAGCAGCTTCCGCGCATCTGCTAAAACCGGGATTTAAAACCGCATCTAATGTCCGATGGCTGCGTTACGAGCCGCTTCAAAATGCTCACGTACTGTCGTGTACGCTCCGCTTTTGAAGCGTCTCAAGCCTTGCCCTTGAACATGATCTGCGGCTTTAAACCCCGGTTTGATTCAAATTTAAAGCACTTCTTGAAGTCTGTTTGACGCTATATTGATTTACAGGGACGAATACAAAAATTCAGAGCTAATACCTGGCAAATAATAAAAAAATCCTGTTAATCCTGCCTGCCTCGCCGAAGCTTTAGCGAAGGCGGGTAAATCCTGTCTAAAGAATAAAATGAAAAAATATACTCTATTCATCATATTATTGAGCATTCTGCTGATCGCAACTGGTGCTGAGGCGCAGGCTGAACACCTGATTGAAGGTCGGACGATGGGGACGACTTACCACATCAAGGTGGTCAGCGGTGCCGCTGAAAGGATAAATGGCCTGAAAGAAAAAATCGATCGGCGGCTGGAAGCGATCAATCATGTTTTTTCCACCTACCTCAATGACAGCGAAATCAGCCGCTTTAATGCATTCAGAGCAGCCGGAGAAAAATTTGAGGTTTCTGCGGATTTTATTCAGGTCATGAAAGCTGGCCAAAAAATCTATCGGCTTTCTGAAGGTGCCTGGGACGGCACCGTGCATCCACTGGTTGATTTATGGGGCTTTGGGCCGACCCAACGGCAACCCCAAAAACCCCCCGCAAATCAAATCAAAACCCTGATGAAAAATATCGGATTTGACCGCATTCGAATCGTGGAGCCGAATTTTCTGGTGAAGAACCTGGCCACGGTCACGCTTGATCTGAATTCGATTGCCAAGGGTTTTGCGGTGGATCGGGTTTCCGGGCTTCTGGCCGCCAGCGGGTATCAAAATTATCTGGTTGAAATCGGTGGTGAGATTTACGCTGCCGGCGTTCGTGCCGACGGCAAAAATTGGCGGGTGGGCATCAATCGGCCGCAGCAAGATGCGGCCTTTAACGAAGTCTATAAAGCGGTATCGATTGCCAACCAGGCTTTTGCCACCAGCGGTGATTACAGAAACTTTTTTGAGATCGGCGGTGTTCGCTATTCCCACGTGATTGACCCGCGCACCGGCTACCCGGTCTCCAACAGCGTGGTCAGTGTTTCCATCATTGCCGACAGCTGTGCTCTGGCCGACGGCCTGGCAACCGCAATCATGGTTATGGGTCCCGAACAGGGCCTTCAACTGGTGAATCAGTTGAACAGCGTCGAATGCTTTATTGTCGTCGAAACGCCGGACGGCCGCCTTCTCGACTTTTACTCCCCGGGGTTTTAGAGCAAAAATTAGCTTCCTTTTTGGATTTGACATCAAAGTTTATTCAGCATATGAATCGAAGTAATTTATATTTTTTCGCTAAATTTAGTCTTCTCTTTGCCGCAAACCGACAGCTGCTGGATAATGCGAAAGGGTATGCCGATGCGCTTCTCGTTTAAGGAGATGTTGGAATGGATAATTCGCCGGCCTCTAGTTGTTATCTCAATAATCCTGGCAATTACGCTTTTTTTCGCATGGCAGATCCGCCATCTCTCATTTAAAACCTCGATCTATGATCTCCAGATTGAAGGCCTTCCTGAAACGGCCCGCTATGAGGATTTTAAAAAACTGTTCGGCTCCGATGAGATTATCCGCCTGGTTGTCAAGGGTGAAAATGTTTTTGATTCATTGACCTTTCGCAAAATCGAGCAGCTGGCCGAGAAAACCGCACAAATCGACGGCGTCAGGCGGGTTATCAGCCTGCCGGGCATAAAAAAAGCCGTGGACGTAGCCGGCAGCTGGAGTATGGAAAAATTTTATACGGTCGTCTCCGGGGCCGATCTGTTCCAAAAAAACCTCTTTTCAAGTGACGGCAAGACCACTGCGCTTACCCTGGTTTTAAAAAACGAGGCTGATCCTGATGATGTGATTCAGCGTGTGCGCGAGTTAATTGCCGATACTTCCAGGGATCTGAACCTGTATCAGATCGGTATGCCGCTGGTTTCCGAAGCCCTTGCTAATTTTACCGCCAAAGATTTTGCACGCTTGCCACCCATAACCCTTGTCCTCATTACCATTATCCTTTTTTGCCTGTTCCGAAAGCTGCGCTATATCCTGATTCCGCTTACCTGTGTGGGGCTGGCGCTGGTATGGACTTTCGGCCTCATGGCCTTGCTTCGTATCCCGCTTTCCATGTTAACGATGATTGTCCCGGTTTTTCTCATTGCGGTCGGAACGGCCTATTGTCTGCATATCGTCTCTGAATACATTGCCTGCCAGAAACGCGCGAGTTCACCGGCGGATGTAACCGCCCTGACGTTTTCTTACATCGCTTTTCCCACTTTTCTGGCTGTTTTGACGACCATTATTGGTCTGGGTTCTCTTCTGGTCAACCGCATTACCATGATTCAGGAATTTGCCCTTTTCTCATGTTTCGGCATGATCTGCATGCTGACCATCGTTCTCACGTTTCTTCCGGCGGCTCTATCACTTATCCCCATTTCCTCGAATAAGCAAAATGAAGAAATTGACACACCTTCACTTTTTCAGCGATATATCGACAAAATCATAGAGCTCAATTTAACGCACCAAAAAATTACCTTACCCATTATCGGCGTTCTGGTTGTGATATGTCTGATCGGCATCTTTCGTATCCGCGTCGAAACCAATCCGGTCGGGTATTTTAAGGAAGACACCTCGGTTAAACGAAATTTTAACGACATTTATCAGCATTTATCCGGAAGCTTCCCGATCAATGTTGTTATGGGAAACCCGGAAGCCGACTATTTCGAAGATCCTGCCCATCTGGCGGATATCGCTCGCCTGCAAGCTTACCTGGAAAAACTGCCCGGCGTGGATAAAACAGTCTCCTTTGCCGATTATTTGACTCTGGTTAATTATGCCCTCAATAAATTCGAACAGCAGCATTATGTTCTGCCCCAGGAGGGCTTTGAAGTCAGGATGGCCATTAACAATTACACCACCTTGCTCGGCGAAGATATGCTGACCCGCTTTATGAGCCCCGATTTCTCAAAGACCAATATCCTGTTGCTCACCCACATATCCAGCTCCAAAGATTTTGTTAAGGTCCGTGACCAAATATTGGCGTATGTTAAACAGAATTTTTCAAAGGATCTGGTGTGGGATGTCACTGGCCTTGGCATGGCGATTTCAGCCAGCAGCGAGCTTCTGACCGCGGGTCAGATCAAAAGCCTTTCGATCACGATGGTTTTGGTCTTTGGAATCATGTTTGCCCTTTTTCTCTCGGTCAAGGTGGGGCTGATTGCTGTCGTTCCCAATGTTTTTCCGATAATTATCAATTTTGGAATCATGGGATGGTTCGGCATAGAGCTTTCCATGGCCACCAGCCTGATCGCCAGTATCGCCATCGGGCTGGCAGTGGATGACACCATTCATTACCTGGTGAGATATAACCGGGAATTCAAAACCGATTTAGATGAAAAGCGGGCGATCAGAGACACCCTGACCCATGTTGGTAAACCGATTACCTTTACCACGGTGACCATCTGTGTGGGATTTTCTGTTCTGCTGTTTTCAAGTTTCAAGCCGACCGCCATTTTTGGTGTCATGATGGTGATCACCTCGCTGTCGGCGCTGGTTGGCGATTTGATTGTGCTCCCATCCCTGATACAGCATGTCGAGGTGGTGACGCTGTGGGATTTGTTGCGCTTGAAGCTTGGCAAGGAGCCGCCGGAGGGGATACCACTTTTTAAAGGCTTATCGCACACTCAGGTTCATTACATCATTATGGCCGGATCGCTTATCGAAATTGATGCCGGCAAGATTCTCTTTCATAAAGGGGAACCCAGCGATTCGATGTATGCCATCGTTTCAGGGGCTATGGATGTTTTGGACCCTGACAGTGATGATACATCCGATCGAGAACTCGGCAGCCACAAACTGATCAATCAATTAAAAACCGGTGATGTTTTCGGTGAGATGGGATTTCTTCGATCGGTACCGCGTTCGGCAACCGTCATTACAACGCAACCGGTTGAACTTTTAAAAATAAATTGGAAAATGATCAAACGCCTGCAGTGGTTATATCCACCGACGGCACAAAAGTTTTTCTTTAATCTGATGACGTTGATTTGCGATCGACTCGAAAACCTTACCGAATGTTTTTCTGAAATTAAGGTTTTCGATGATTCCACGGGTTTGGTTAACAGGAAAAATTTCCTTAAAATTTTAGATGCCGAAATGAAGCGATCCAGACGCTACCACACCGATTTGGCGCTTGGTTTCATGAAGTTTGATTTTGATGGCAACCGTCCAGATCTTAACGATTTAGCAAAAGAGCGGATTCTTCGCGACCTCGGTCAATCATTTACAAAGGCGATCCGGGATTGCGATACCCTGAGCCGATTCGACCATCAGACCTTTGCGCTTTTGATGCCGCATTCTTCGATCGATGATGCGCAGCTTCTTTGTAATCGGCTTAGATGTCTTTTTGAAGAAAAATGCAGTGAGCCCCCGGCAATGCGGGTAAAACTAACCTTTGGGTTTGCTGATTTTGTGAGGGAGACGGATGGGGGCGGGTCTGATATGCTTGCCAGGGCCACGGCACTTTTAGAAAATGCAGAAGAAAGATGACGCCTGGTTTGGTTAACAGGCTTGTTTGTTTTGGCGGCGCTATTTAGAAGTGGTTTCAAAATTCCAGATCAGGTTTAAGGACAAGGC
>JASFPY010000166.1:0-5719 GCA_050115755.1 Desulfobacteraceae bacterium
AAACTCGGTTACCGGGCGGCAACGCCCGGTGAATCTGAAAAAACAACCGGACGCCGCAGGGAATTTGTTCGCTTTGCTGTTTCTGCTTTTTTGACCATGAACGTCATGATGTTATCCTTTGCTCTGTATACGGGATTTTTTACGGATCTTTCGCCTGAAAATGCGGCTAAAATTTCCTGGCCCATGTTCGTCATGGCAACCGTCGTTTTGATCTATGGTGGAACCGATTTTTTTAAAAAAGCCTGGGCTGGATTGCGCAGTGCTACTTTCAGCATGGAAACCCTGATCATCATCGGTGCTTTAAGCGCCTATTTTTTCAGCACCTATAATCTTTTTGCGGGAAGCATTCATCTGTACTACGACACCGCTTCAATGCTGATCACGCTGGTGCTCTTGGGAAAAACACTGGAGCGCGGCGCCAAGGGAAAAGTTTTAGAAGATCTGGAAAATTTCTTTGCACTGATGCCCAACAAGGTCCGTATATGCACTGACAATTTTCCCGACGGCCGATATGTTGCCATAGGGCAGCTGGCCGAAGGCGACATTTTTCGGGTAACTGAAACAGAGCTTGTAGCGGCAGACGGCTGCATCGTGACCGGCAGCGGAGCGGTGGAAGAATCTTCACTGACCGGCGAGCCCTTGCCTATCACCAAAAAGCCCGGCGACTTTATCAGAAGCGGTGCCCGGGTACAGCAGGGCAGTTTTAAAATCAGGGCCGAAAAGATCGGTAAAGACTGCACTCTGGGGCAGATGATGCAGATCATCGAGAAAACGCTGCTGACCAAAATGCCCATCGAAGGCAAAACCGATGTCATTTTACAGTGGTTCGTTCCTGTCATCGTGATGCTGGCGGCAACCACCGGCATGGCTTGCCGGTTGACGGGATTGTCGCTGGAAACCTCAATTCTGCGAGCCGTAACGGTGATGGTCATCTCCTGCCCCTGCGCCCTGGGAATTGCCATCCCCCTGGCCCGGGTGGCCGGAATCTCCATTGCCGGGAAAAAGGGCATCCTCGTGCGCAATTTTGCCGCATTCGAAATGGTCCGTCGAATTACCGCATTTGTTTTTGATAAAACCGGCACCATCACTCATGGCAACTGGACCCTGCAGGAAATTGTGGCGTTTGCGCCCTATGATGAAAACCAGGGGCTTAAATTGGCGGCGGGACTGGAAAAAAACGCAGATCATTTTATTGGTCAGGAAATTCTGCTGCACGCGCAAAAACGAAACATTGAACCTGCAATCGTAGAAAAAATTCGAACGGAAAAAAATGGTGTTATCGGCCGCTTTGATGGTGAAATCATTAAAATCGGCTCGGCAGACTTCCTGAAAGATACGATTGTAAAATTCAATAAGCATCCTGAATCCATCAGCGTGCAATCGGGATCCGCACATTCATATGTATATATGAGCATCGCAGATCGGCCCGCCGCTGTTTTTGTTTTCGGAGACAGGATTCGAAACGGTGCCAGAGCAACCGTTGAAAAATTGTTTCAGCAAGGATTTCGACTGACACTGGTTTCCGGAGACGGAATTGAAACCACCCGGGCCGTCGCAATGGATGTCGGTATCCATGATGCCTACGGCGGTCAGATGCCGCAGGATAAAGTCGCCATCATCAAAACCCTGCAGGGTCGAGACCATATGGTGGCCATGGTGGGAGACGGCATCAATGACGCCCCCGCCCTGGTTCAGGCCGACCTCTCCCTGGCCGTCCACTCCGGGGCCAACCTGGGGGAAGACGTGGCGGATGTGACCCTGATGCGCGCAGAACCCGGACAGCTCATTGATTTTTTAGGATTTGCCGGCGCAGTTAATAAAAAAATCAGCCAGAATCTGATCTTCACATTTACCTACAATATGATTAGCATCCCCATAGCCATGAGTGGTCTACTGAGCCCGCTGGTGGCTGTATCGGCCATGCTGCTGAGCAGCGTCAGTGTAATTGGAAATACGCTGATGCTGGTTCGCAAGCACTCTCGTTGAAGGTTCAGGGTTCAAGGGTTAACGCACAACCGTTGAACTCAGAACCTCTGAACCCCCCCAGGCAGAATCCAATGTTCGGCGGATTTGGGAAAAAATGAGACCTTTTGTTGAAAAATTTCTACCTTGTCTGTTTATTTCATCTCACATTTTGCAGAATCGTTTTTCAGGCCCTGAAAGAGCAAAATCCTGCACCACTAAAATTCGTTATATTCCAACACCTTAAATATTTTTTCGGGTGATCTCAAAATTAAGGCATTAAAGATCGTGATTATGAAACCAATGGTACTGTTTTTGCATCTATACTTGTAGATGTGTTGTAAAGATTGAAGCTGCCATTTCGGCCGTATGGAGACGAATTGACTGGCGCGATAGCCAAAAATACAGATAACCGCAGAATATCGACATATAGCAGTGATTTTAAGGGTTAATGAAATTAAACCAAGCCAGTCGGCATATTTGAAAATCGGCCTTAAAACAAGACGGCGCTGCCAAAAATCAATACAGGCTAACGTCAAAAATTCGTTAAAGTTTGCTTAAATATGGTTGCCAAACTGGGATTGATGATTACACATTTGGGTGGGACACAAGAGAAGCTCGCGTTAAAAGGATTAGAATTTAAAAGAGATCCGGATATTCCAGCCCTTAACCTCCTGCCCGAAACTGAAAACGGCATCCCCTCAGCAGTTCAAGATCAGAATAACCGTTTAAATTTAAAAGAAAATGAGAAACGTCTAGCCTATACCGACATTTGAATACAGAGATTAATGAGGAACCTATAACAATAAATTACATTGGGAGGAAAAATGCCTAAAAAATCAATCACCCTTCACCAGCACATGACGGCTGTCAAAGACGGCAAGCTTCGGTTTGAAAATGCCTTCCAGGGAGTCTCGCGCATGGTCCTGGAAAATAAAATTGAAAAAGTCGTGGTGAACGGTAAGACAACCTATGATTTTAAGATCTTCCGCAACGGTTCCAAGCACGTCATTGGCATGTATGATGAAATCAACAGTTTTGTTTCTTATGTCAAAGACGCAGCCGAAAATGGTTCCTCCAAGGAAATGGCATTTGTACTTGTGGGGGAACCGGGTAACGGCAAAACGTTTTTTGTGGAATTTTTAGCCGGCAAATATCGCAATTTTTTGGCCCAGGAAAAAAATCGTAAGTATACGTTTAAATTCTTGAATCTGGAAAATCTGGGCAGCTACGGCAAGATTTCTACAATTGAGTCCCAGACCTATGAAGATCCCATGATCCTGGCCATGAATCTGTTTGATGATTCAGATGAAACCAAGCAATATTTGGCCAAACAGATCGGTTTTTCCGATAAAGATATTGAAAAATTATATGAAAATTATCGGCCATTGGGCGCTTGCAGCGGCTACATCTGGAATGATATTCGCAGTCATTGCAACGGAAATATCGATGAAATGCTCAAATTCATCGAGATCACGCCGGTACCGTTGATCGAAAGCCTGGGCACGGTGACCGGAAAATATCCGGCCAAAGACAAAATCACATCTTCTGCCGTGGACCTGCTGGGTGAAGAATCCATTCAGCGCCTGCTGCATATCACCGACACCAACAACCCCTACCGTTTTGATCTGCGCCGTGGCGCACTGGCGCGGGTCGCCGGGGGCGGAATTCATTTCAGTGACGAAATATACAAAAACAAAAAAGACCTTGTTCAAGTCTATCTGGGTGTCATTCAAAACCGCAATATCGAGATCGACGGCTTCAAGTGGCCGATCGACACCCTAATTGTGGCAACCAGTAATAACTCTGAATTTCACCGCTTTCTGTCGGAAAAGGAAGAGGCACCCATCGTCGACCGCTGTCGAATTTGCTATGTGTCCCACAACACCAACTACAAACTTCAAAAAGAGCTGACCGCTTATACCATCGGAAGTGAAACCCGCACGACGCTGATGCGCGAGGACCTGCACCAGGATCCCAATCTGAATTACGCCGCTTCAGTTGCTTCGGTTTTAAGCCGTTTGCCGCGCTCGGAAAAACTGACACCGGTGGAAACCATGAAGCTGGCTGCCGGAGAAGTCGCCGGCGAAAAAAGCATTAAAACACTGGCGGAAGTCATCGACACCCTGAACCAGGATCCGGAGATCATTAACCGCTTTGGTCAAAAAGGCCTGGGGCAGCGGAATCTGGGCCGAGCCATCCAGTTGCTGATTGAAAGTTCTGAAACCAATGAAGGCAAATGCATGTTCGCTTACGATATCTTCAAGGCGCTGGAACGCATTGTTCTGGATTATGTTACCGAAGCCAACGATCGGGCCAAATACCTTGAAGATCTCAAAACAGCTAAGGGGTTGTACCGCGAACGGATAATGACCGAAATGTTCAATGCTTACATGGACGAGCCCTTTGCCATTCGCAAAGACGTCATGAACTATGTGAACATGATCATCGGAACTGATGCTGAAAACTTAGGCCCTGATAAAATGTGGAAATACAAAGACCCGCAAAACGGCGAACTAAAGGCCCTGAAAATCGATGAGCGTTACATCAACAGTGTGGAAGAACGGCTGGGACTCAAAACCGAAGAGCAGCGTGAGTCTTTTCGAACTTCAATCCGCAAAATTTACGGTCAGAAGATTTCAGTCGATCCGGATTACGATTTTATGGACAACCTCGAACTGGTCAAAGCCGTAACCGATGTTCGTCTTAAATCCGATATCGCCGGTGCCGGCAGCCTGATCGGCGCGCTGGCCAACCGCACCAATGAGGAAAACCAGAAGCTATATGACCGCATGATTGAAACCATGCTTAACAAACTGGGCTATTGCCAGACCTGTGCACAGAAGACCATCGAATACTTCTGTACCCAGGAAGACGAAAAGTAAAAAGCATGGTGCATGGCGCATAGCGCATAGCGTTCAAGAGCTCTGACCCCATGCCCCCTGCCGTAACGGGGAGTAATTATGGATCCAAAACTCAAAGAGCTTTATAAACGATTGAAAGAAAATGGTCTGACGCCCGGGCAGGAGCGCAAGATTCTTGCCGAGTTGGAAGCAGCCGGTTCCCACAATTTGCCCGGCCGCGGCAGCAAGGGATTCTATAAATCATTCCGTAAGTTTCAGAATATTTACAACTATAACGATCTTTCATTTTTGCAGGGCATTACCGCTTTGCAAAGTACCCACAATGCCAGTCTGCGGTCCATCGATGAGCTGCTAGAAAGAGATAAGCAGCGCGAAAAAGACGGGTTCCCGCGTAAAATAAATGTGGGCCGTTTGATCAAACCGGGCAAAGCGGGCAAAGATAAGGTTGTGGTCGTTCCTTCCACGGTTGAAGAAAAATTTATTCATGACCCGTCGCTGCAAACCGCCGAAGAAGAAACCGCCGGCGGATCCGGCGAAGGAGAAGAAGGCGATGTGATCGGCGAGCAGCCGATCCACGCTCCGAATGGTGACGGGGGGACCGGCCCGGGACAGGGAGAAGGCGCCCAGCACGAGATGGAATCCAATGCCTATGATCTGGGCCGCATTCTGACCGAAAAATTTCAACTGCCGAACCTCAAGGACAAAGGCAAAAAGCGTTCCCTCACCCGCTATACCTATGATCTCACCGATCGACACCACGGATTTGGTCAGCTGCTGGATAAAAAAGCCACCTTGAGAAAAATTGTCGAAACCAACATTCATCTCGGCAACCTGCCCGATACCAGCGCCATTGACCCTGCGCAATTTCTGGTTTCCCCTGCGGACATGGTCTA
>JASFPY010000167.1:0-5641 GCA_050115755.1 Desulfobacteraceae bacterium
ACAATTAATAAATGGATACAGATAGCGCCGATCTGCCGGATCGAAAAGTTCCCGCAGGCAATCGTCGCAAATGGAAACATCGGGCGAGATCAGGGTGGCCATTTGTGCCTGACCCCTGCTTTTTGCAATCCTGAAATCGGCAAATGGCTTTACGGATTCAGATCGGGCAGCTATCTCGACCACATGGGCCAGCGGCGGACATTTTGCGGCCAGATCTGTTTCAAAGGCCCGAATGCACTCCGGTAACCCCTGGATATGAATCGAGACCCCGGCAGCGGTATTGGCCACCTCGCCTTTTAAGCCATATTGATGGGCAAGATTGTATACAAAGGGCCGAAAACCGACGCCCTGGACAATGCCGTTGACTTCAATTCTTTTGGCTGAATGGTTATCGGGCATAATATCTAATATTGGCGTGCTGACCTGGCGGGAGCGGCTCACAAACTGGGGAGGGTCTCTACGAATGCAATGACACCCGTATCGCTCGATCCATGCTAATTCTGGTTCGATTCCCTTTTATCAACGGCGGCAATCGCCTCACGCAACAGGTCCAGGGTCTCCTGGGCCGCCGCTTCATCAAGTTTCTGGATGGCAAAGCCGGCATGAACGATGACGTAGTCACCGACCCGGGCATCTTCAAGAAGCAACAAGCTGGCTTCTCTTTGAACGCCTTCCACATCGATGGTGGCCATATTGTTTTCAATCTTTGTAATTCTAGATGGTATTGCCAGACACATTATCCGATCTTCCTTTCTTATAAGATACCCCCAGGCGGCCCAGCTCGGTTAGAACCATATCGATAACCGCATCGACTTTGGCCCGGGTAACGGGTGTTAATTCGATGCTCAGGGTGTCAATATCTTGCGGTTCCACTCCGATAATAACCGTTTCAGGCACCTTATCAAGGGCCTGGCAGAGGGTCAACGCTTCTAAAAAATCGACCTGATGCAACGAGTTTTTAGCCCGAATACGCTCCGGTATGGCTTCGCCTTCCAGGCGATACAGATCTCCGGGCTTGCCTTTGTTTCGGATCGCATCGACTACAATCAGATGGTCGGGTTTGGAAATGACACCCAGCAGATTGATGCCGAGAACACCGCCATCGACCACCAGCACATTATCCGGAAATTCATAGCGATCCTGAATAGCTTCAATAACGCGCACCCCGAATCCTTCATCCGAATAAAGCGTACAGCCAACGCCCAGAATCATTATTTCAGACGAATACAGATCGTCGAAGGGATTTTTATCAGCCAATTTTAGCCTTTCAAATTTTATCTCGGAAATGGGTATTACACCAAAACAGGACTGAGCGTCAACATCATAAAAAAAGCGGCCTCCCCCGTATCGGTGAGGCCGCCTTTTTGAAAAATACAATTTAAATGGCTCTGATTTTGTAAACCTCATTGGAATCGGGGTCGATGACATGGACGCCGCAGGCGATGCAGGGATCAAAGGAGTGCACCGTTCGCAAAACTTCCAGAGGTCGTTTCGGATCTGCGACCGGCGTGCCGATCAGCGATTCTTCAACCGGCCCCATTTTGTCGCTGGCATCCCGCGGGCATAAATTCCAGGTTGAGGGTACCACATATTGATAGTTTTTGATCTTTTTGTTTTCAATCTGGACCCAGTGCCCAAGGGCGCCGCGGGGCACGTCATTCAATCCAAAACCCATACCGCTGTCGGGCATTTCATAAGGCTCATAGGTTTTGGTATCGCCGTTTTTGATGTTTTCGACCAGCTCCATCATCCAGGTCTGCATACGCTGACCGACCACCTGGGTTTCGATCCCTCTGGCGGCCGTTCGACCCAGGGTTGAAAACAGAGCGTTGGCATCCACCCCCAGCGTTTTCAATACATTATCAACGACAGGTTTGATCTCTTTCTGGCCCTTGGCATAGGCCACCAGAACTCTCGCCAGAGGTCCGACCTCACAGGGTTCGCCGTCATAACGCGGGGCCTTGAACCAGCTGTATTTGCCGTCGCCCGGTCGGTATTGCGGATCTTCCTGCAGCGGCTTGGTTTCTCCCTCGTAGGGATGTTTGGCCGCGCCGTCCTCATACCATCCGCGCTTGACATCCTCGGCAACGCTCGCCTGGTTGGCCATTTTCACGCCGCCCAGATTCCGTTTCATGATGACGCCGCGGGGCATGTAGAGGCTCTCGGGTTCTTTATCGGATTCGGGGAACTCGCCCCATGCCAGAAAATTGTTGGTGCCGCCGATGGCACCCCAATCTTTGTAAAAGGATGCGACGGCGATAAGATCCGGGATGTATACGTTTTCGATGAACTCCTGGGTCTCTTTGACGATGTACATAAATTCGGCAATACGATCCGGCTGAAGGTCTCTAACACAGGTCACACCGCCGACCGTAAGCGACTGCGGGTGCGGATTTTTGCCGCCGAAAATGGCGTGCAATCTTGCCGTGCGCGCCTGCAGGCGAATGGCCTCCAGATAATGGGCGCAGGCCATCAGGTTGGCTTCCGGCGGCAGTTTGTAAGCGGAATGGCCCCAGTATGCATTTGAAAATGGACCCAGCTGTCCGCTGTCCACGAACGTCTGGATCCGTTGCTGTACGCCTTTAAAATAATTTGCCCCACCCACATCTGCATTGCTGACGTTATCCGCCAGCGCGGCCGTTTTCTTGGGGTCTGCCTTCAGGGCGCTGACAATATCCACCCAGTCCAGGGCATGCAGATGATAAAAATGGATAATATGATCATGCTGGAACTGGGCGCCCATCAGAAGGTTGCGAATGATGCGCGCATTATTCGGTATCTTGACACCAACGGCATTATCGACTGCCCTCACCGAGGACAGAGAATGGGTGTAGGTTCAGACGCCGCAGGAGCGCTGGACAAAATGGTGGGCGTCCCGTGGGTCTCTGCCTTGCAAAATAAGCTCGATGCCCCGGAACATCTGGCCCGAGCTCCAGGCATTGACAACCTTGCCTCCGGCCACCTCGACTTCGATTCGAAGGTGACCCTCAATTCTGGTGATTGGATCTATTGTTATTCGCTGTGCCATATGGTTCCTCCCTTTTTTTCCTGGATAGCTTCAATCGGACTAGAGTTCCTCGTAAAACGGCGTGAATTTATCCCAGAATGCAGGCTCGCTGCAACCGATGCAGGGCGCTCCGGCCTCAACCGGCCAGCTGGTGCCGTCGTTGAATTTGGCCACCGGGCAGTTGTTGTAGGTCTCGGGGCCTCTGCAGCCCATTTTATAGAGACAATAACCCAATGCAGCCTCTTCGGAGCCGAACTCTTCCACAAACTCCTCGTTTTCAAAATGTGCCCGTCGTGGACACTGGTCGTGGATGGTTTTACCATAAGCAAACAGCGGACGACCCAGATTATCCAGGGCGGGAAGCTTGCCCAGCAAAAGATAGTTGACAATGGTGCCGATGAAATTGACAGGATTCGGCGGACATCCGGCGATGTTCACCGTTTTGATCCCCAGTGCCTCGCCCACGCCCTTGTATCCACCGGGATTGGGTTTGGCCGCCTGAACATTTCCGAAGCTGGAGCAGGATCCGATGCAGATCACGCCGGCCGCCTTGGGAGTGACTTCTTTGGCGATTTCCAGAAATGTTCGCCCGCCGATCTTACCATAACCGCCGTTGTATTTGGTGGCGATGGCACCTTCAATAACGCAAATATATTTGCCTTCATACTTCTTCATCGCCATATGAAGCTGATCTTCGGCCTGCTGCCCGGCGGCGGCCATCACGGTCTCGTGATATTCCAGCGAAAGAATTTCCATGATCAAATCATCCGGGTAGGGGTACTGGGACCTGAGAACAGCCTCGGAACAACCGGTGCATTCGGCAAAATGCAACCATATCACCGGCGGACGCTGGGCCGGTGCCGCAAAGACTTCGGCCACCTTGGGCACAAACGACGACGAGAGCCCCATGGTGGCCGTAAGGAACGTACAGTATTTCATGAAGTCCCTGCGGGAGACGCCTTTGCGCTCCAACCTCTCATAAAATGCTTTTTCCGTTTCCATTTACACCTCCTCCTTGATGTGACTAACAGTGGTTTCAAAACCCCATCTAAGGCCCAATGGTCCGCCACACTTTCTGGCAGATTGCAAGCCTCCGATAAATGCTCACATACAAATTAGCTGATAGCTGATAGTCTAAAGGATTGAAATTCGCTTTTCTATGAACTCTAGGCTATGATCTTCAGATTGCCTTGTCCTTGAACCTGATCTGGAATTTTTAAACCACTTTTAGGTAAAATTCTCTTACCTCCTTCAGATCGAAGGAACAGAGTGCTACTTACAAACAAGATCATCCCATTTAGCGGGGCTATTTCCATCGTTGGCGAGACTAAAAAGGCATAACGGGTTAAACAGATCAAGAGAGTTCTATTACGACAAGTCCCCATTAAAGTCAACAAAAAAGTGGGGATGGGGTCGTGATCTGAAAGGTGTGCTCAGCTTTCATCATCTGAATCCCCGTATTCGTCATCTGCAATTTTAAGGGAGGAATCCATTTTTTTAGGCGGGTCTTCACCCTCATAGTCAGATTCAAAATCATCTTCCAGCAGATCATCCAATTCTTCGTCCTGATTTTCAACCGGCTTTTCAGCCTTTTTGGGTTCCGGTTCATTTGACCGAGCGAGCAACTCCAGATCATCGAAAAAAAGCTCCTCTGATTCCTTTCCCTTGGTCGCATACAATTCTTGAACCGCATCTGCTATTTTATTTGCATAAATTCCAGGAGGATAGAGATTATTTGTTCTAAGAGTGGAAATCAACTCTTCCTTGCCGCTTTTAATTGCAGCAAGAACCATCTTTTGCTCGTAAGTTTCCTCACATAGCAATGATAGGATTTCCTTATCAAGTTCAGCAAATTCACGAATAATTAATTGCTTGTTTTCATCATCCTTAATAATGGTATATTTTTGCTTCATTTCAGCTCCTTTTACTGTCAAAAGATACAAATTGATTTGAATCCATCTGAAAAATGCGTCTAAGTGCCCATGGTCCGCCAGAATGTGTGGGGATTGCGACCCGGCTCAAATTGCTGACATACTAACATGTATGCTGAGAACAACGACTTTTTCGCCGAATCGCGCCTTGCCCTGAACCCTGATCCACATTTTTCAGATGGATTCTTATATTTCGATCTCGAAACCACAAAAAATCAAGCCTGTCAACACATAATGCAAACAAAATCGGGACATGATCCACAGCACACGGCGCACGATTATTGATAAATATTACCGCTCTGAAAGGACATAAATATTGACCATCTCCGACCGGAATGCTAACGTTATAATTTCAAATGAAAATGGAGGGATGGCTGAGTGGTCGAAAGCGGCGGTCTTGAAAACCGTTGAGGGTAAAACCTCCGTGGGTTCGAATCCTACTCCCTCCGCCAATTTTGGTTGATTGGTATAATGGTTGAATCGTTAAATGGTAAAAGAACGGCCATAGTCATGGCCTATTAACCACTCAACAATTTAACTATTCAGCCAATCAACCAGAACCGGAGAGATGGCCGAGCTGGCTGAAGGCGCTCGCCTGCTAAGCGAGTATGGGGTGAAAGCTCCATCGAGGGTTCGAATCCCTCTCTCTCCGCCACAGCCAATGATGAAGGTCAATCTGCGTTTTCTCAGGTTGACCTTTTTT
>JASFPY010000168.1:0-5638 GCA_050115755.1 Desulfobacteraceae bacterium
GAATGCGGTGCCTGTCGAATTGCCTGTCCCCATGGATCCATTCGATGGAACTATCCCGATGGGGCCTACGGGGTTTCTTATCGCTACGGTTAGGATGTCATCATGGACGCGCTAGTGCTTGTCAAAGAGATTATCGATACCAACGTCTGGATCGAAATCGACCCCATAACGCTTCAGCCGGATCCAAAGGATCTTGTATTTGAAGCCAACTGCAGCGACCTCGCCGCTCTGGGAGCGGCCGTCAATCTGATGCGGACCCGGGGAAGCGGCTCGGTGACCGCAATTCTTCTGGGTCCACGACGGTCGAAAAAAGCCCTGAGAAGGTGTTTGGATTATGGAGCCGACCGCGCCATCCACCTGGTGTATGAAAAAATTGAGGATCTGGAAAGCCATCAGGCGGCCGGTATTTTATCCCAATCTATACAAAGATTGGATCTGCCGCACGATTTTATTTTCGCAGGTCACGAAGGTTCCGCCAGTGGATGGGCGAATGGCTATATCGGCATCCAGGTGGCGGCAATGATGGGGTTGCCTTATTTGTCAAGGGTAAGCGGCGTTGCATGGGAAACCGCCTCGAATGCGCTAATCGCTACCTGTATGGAAGATTTCGGTACCCGGACCACCTGGAAATGCCGCCCGCCTTTGGCTTTGATCATGCACCCCGAGACCCGTCCACCCGAGCATCCATCATTGGCGGTATCTCTTGAAGCGCTCAATACCCGTGTCGAGCAGGTGGATCTTATGGCTCTTGACCTGGAACCTTCTCGAATCAAAAGGCGAATCCGTCATCTCGGCACCTCCCGTCCTAGACCGCGGCCCCGGAAAGTATTTACCCCCGACAGCTCATTGTCGGCGGCCGAGCGAATTCGCTCGATCATGGGTGGGGGCCTAAAACAGAAACGATCGGAATTTTTAGAGGGCAGCCCGGAAGAATTGGCCGCCAATATCATGGATTTTCTGATCGAAAAAAAACTGCTTTCCTTGCAGGATGCCGAAGCGGAGATGAAACCAAAAGATTGAATCAATGGTTTCGGCCAATAGAGTGAAAAGCTATAATAATATTTCTTAAAGATGAATATCATGCCTTTGAAGCCCAGATTGGAAGTCCTATCTGTTGATGATTTTGAGAAGATTCACCGGGCAACCATGAAGTTGTTAAAAGAGGCCGGCATTGTGTTTCGCCATGAAGCGGTGCTCTCTCTATTTAAAGATCACGGCGCCATTGTAGAAGGCAATTTAGTGAGACTGCCCGAAAAATTAGTTGAAGACCGTATAAAGCCGGTTCCCCAAAAGTTTAGATGGCAGGCCAGAAACAATGATCGCTCGGTGGTTATGGGAGAAAGTCCTCTGGTTCAACCGGCAGCCGGGCCGGTATATGTTCATGATCTGGATGGCGGCCGCAGGCCGGGAACGCTTCAGGATTATACAAACATGCAGAAAATTTATCAGTCACAGGACGTTTTTGACCTGGTTGGGATGATCCCCTGCGAACCGAGCGATGTCAGCCAGGACCGCAAACACCTTTACCTGATGTTAGAGATTTTGAAGCATACCGACAAACCCGTAAACGGTTTTATGACAACCGGCGACCAGGCGCGAGCTCAACTGGATATGATGGAAATTGCGATGGGGGGTGAAAACGCACTGGATGAACATCATTGCATCGGCGTTAGCATTGGTGCTACCAGCCCGTTGACCTATACGTGGGACCCGTTGGAAACCTTGCTGCAGTATGTGCGCCGCAATCAGATGGTGCATCTGCTGTGTGCGCCGCTGGCCGGTGTGTCTGCACCGATCGGTTTGATGGATACGGTGGTTTTGCAAAACGCGGAACTTCTGGCCGGCATCGTGCTTGCGCAAATAATCGAGCCGGGAGCGCCGGTGGTCTACGGTCCCAGTGCCACCGCGGCAGATTTGAGAAGCGGCGATTTCTTCTGTGGCACACCCGAAGGCATGCTCATCAATATAGCCAACATTCAACTAGCAACCCAGTTTTACAACATACCGGCCCGGGCCATGACCGGCATCACGGACGCCAAGACCGTTGACTACCAGGCCGGGTTTGAAACCATGCAAAACCTGATAATGGGCATACTGGCCGGCGCAAACCTGCTCAACGAAGCCGTGGGTATTATAGATAACATTCTGACGGTATCCTACGAGAAGACCATCATCGATGGTGAGCTGATTAGTCGTGTCAAGCGCATCATGCAGGGTATCGACGGTCCGGACTGCGACATGAATATCGAGATAATTAAAGCGGTCGGACACGGAGGCAATTATCTATTACACGACACCACTTTCATGCGCTGCCGCGATCGATGGCGCGCGCCATATTCGTATTGCGGCAGCTACAGTGAATGGGAAAAGCAGGGGGGCCGGGATATTGTTGAGCGGGCCAATAAAACCTGTAAAGAAATTCTGGCAGCAGCCCCTGAAACCCTTATTGATATTGCTCTTGAGGAAGAGCTCAAGGCCTACATTGATTCTGAACTAAAATGACACAAGAAGCTGCGCCTTCGTTTGATACCCTGACATATCGTATCTCCTCCAATTTGACACAAACCCTTATTTGCGATATTTGATTTTCACCATCCTTCTTTTCTTCGCCATCCTTCAAACTGCATAAACAAAATGGGGGGGCACAAATATGCAATGCCCGAAGTGTCAGTTTGAGAATCGTGAAGGGGTAAAATTTTGTGAAGAATGTGGAGCCAAGTTTGAGTTAGAATGCCCTGCCTGTAAAGCCAATATTCCTATTGGCAGAAAATTTTGTGGTGAATGCGGCCACAATCTCAGCATATCTTCAGAACCCCTTCCAAAAGAACTCTCATTCGATGAAAAATTATCGAAGATTCAAAAATACCTTCCTCAAGGTGTCACCCAAAAAATCCTGACTCAGAAGGACAGAATCGAGGGCGAGCGCAAACAGGTGACGGTGATGTTTTGTGACCTGGAAGGATTCACCCCACTTTCTGAAAAACTTGGACCAGAAGATGCATATACCATCATGGATCAGGTCTACGAGATACTGATTCACAAAGTCCACGATTATGAGGGCACGGTTAACGAGATGACCGGCGATGGAATTATGGCTCTTTTTGGAGCTCCAGTTGCTCTGGAAGATGCACCGCAACGAGCGATTCGATCCAGTCTTGCCATTCAGCGGGAAATGGCAAAATTCAGCGATCAATTGAAGCAAGAGAAAAAAGATATCCCAGCTGTTAAAATGCGAATCGGTATCCACACCGGTCCGGTGGTCGTGGGTACTGTAGGAAATGATCTGCGGGTGGAGTTTAAAGCGGTTGGTGAGACGGTGAACCTGGCCTCCAGAATGGAAACGATGGCTGAGCCAGGATCGATATATGTTACTGATGATGCCTTTAAGCTCACGGAGGGGTTTTTTCGGTTTGAGTCCCTGGGAGAAAAGAAGGTCAAAGGTAAGCGAGAGCCTGTAAAAGCCTATCGAGTCATTGCACCCAGCGCCCGAAGAACCCGATTTGAAGTTAGCGCCGAACAAGGATTAACCCCTTTTGTGGGCAGAGAACGCGAGCTTGAGCTTCTCCTAGATGGTTTTGAACGGTCCAAAGCAGGCAAGGGGCAAGCATTTTCAATTGTTGCTGAAGCCGGGACAGGAAAATCGAGGTTGCTGTATGAGTTTCGGAAAGCCATCGCTAATGAAGATCTAACTTTTTTGGAGGGAAAATGTCTATCCTACAGCGGGGGAGTAGCGTATTATCCGATGATCTATATTTTGAAGTCCAATTTTGATATCAATGAAAATGACAGCGATGTTGAAATTACAGAGAAAGTCAAAAAAGGTCTGAAAACTCTAAATGTGGATGAAATTTCATCACTTCCCTATCTTCTGGAGCTTTTGTCAGTAAAAAATAGTGGAATTGATCAGATTCCAATGAGCCCAGAGGGAAAGAAAGACAGGATCAGTGAAGCACTAAAGCGAATCGCGGTCAAAGGCTCGGAGATTCGACCTTTGATTATGGCCTTTGAGGACCTTCACTGGGTAGATAAAAGTTCAGAGGATGCATTGAAATATGTTTTAGAAAGTATACCGGGGGCAAGGGTCTTATTGATATTCACCTACCGCCCGGAGTTTTTACATACCTGGGGTGCTAAATCCTATCACAACCAGTTAACTTTGAATCGGCTTTCAAATCGAGAGAGCCTTCTTATGGTGTCTTATCTTCTGGGAGTCGAAGAACTCGATAATGATCTCGAAAATCTGGTCTTGGAGAAAACTGAAGGAATTCCCTTTTTTATCGAAGAATTTATTAAGTCCTTCAATAATTTGAATATGATCGAGAAAAAAGGAAATAGAAGCCATTTAAGGCAAGGTATTTCAACTTTATCGATTCCGTCCACTATTCAGGATGTAATATTGGCCCGGGTAGATTCGCTGCCTGAAAAAGCAAGGGAAGTGCTCAGGGCGGGATCGGTGATTGAAAGAGAATTTACATATGAACTGATAAAGAAAGTAACTGGAATTTCGGAACAGGAATTGTTGTCACTTATGGCCATTTTAAAGGACTCGGAGCTCCTCTATGAAAGAGGAATATATCCTGAATCAAGCTATATTTTCAAACATGCTTTAACCCATGAGCTGATCTACAATTCCATATTAACTAAACGAAAAAAGGAATTGCATACCATTGTCGGTAAAAGCATAGAAGAAATTTATAAACAAAATATTAATGAGCATTACGGCGTGTTAGTTAAGCATTTTATTGAAGGCGAATGTCATGAAAAAGCAGCAGAATATTCAAAACTGGCATCAAGAAAGGCCCTAAAAACAGCAGCAATAAATGATTCAATAAATTATACGAAGAAAATAATATTATCTTTAGAAAAATTGCCTCAAACACCTGAGGTTCAAAGACTGATAATTGATGCTAGAAGCAAACTTGGACTTAACTTTTTAGAATTGAACTATTTTCACAAAGCAAAAATGGCAATAGAGCCAATTATTAAAACGGCTTTAAAAATTAATTATGAAAAAAGGATTGCGCCGATTTACACTGTCATTGGAGCGGGGCGATTTTGTATTGAAGAGAATTTTCAGGAAGCATTTGACTATTTAGAAATGGCATTACGCATTTCTGAAAAGAGAAAAGACATTGTTTCGACCTTATATGCGAACTATTGGCTGGGGTATGCCCTGGCTGCAAATTGCGAATTTGGAAAAGCTATCCACCATTTGGAACAAGTGCTGAATTTTCATCTCAAAGCAAATAATCTTGCATGGATAGCAGTATTGAGAAGCCTCATCAGCTACTTATTTTACTACCATAAGGGAGATATTTATAAAGCATATAAACAATGCCAGGAGGCTGTTACAATATCAGAGGAAACTGGAGACATACATCCAAAGCTATTCGCATATTCCTGTTATGGCATTTCTTTATATGCAAAAGGAACGCTCAATGAATCCAAAAATGTTTTGCTAAAAGCTCTGGAATTTTGCGAAAAGGCCAACCAGTTATGGTGGGGGATAGGATGCAACCTGTACATTGGCGATGTCTATTTTTACATGGGGGAATTTCAAAAATCACAACATCAATTTTTAGAAGCAATTAAACGTTTAGAAAGAGAAAAAATTTATCCTAGTTTTCTGAATTTGAGT
>JASFPY010000169.1:0-5635 GCA_050115755.1 Desulfobacteraceae bacterium
AACAAAAAAAATATTGCATTACTAAAAAAATATCTTATATTATAGTAATGAAAATGTATCGGTTTAAAAAGGAGCCCAATGATGAAAAAAACTGAAGAAAATCAGTTTGATGCAAACACATCGGTGTATAAACCATCGGTGCTGGATCTCCGGGGACGTCAATCGGTACGAGCCACCTTTCGGCTCTCCGAAGCCTGTATCGAGGCCATCAGCATTCTTTCGACTCAGCTGGGGATCAAACAAAAATCAGTCTTTGACCATTTAATGGAGGATGCTCAGGTCTTAAAAGACATGGCCCGCGAACTGGCAAACATTGAATTGGATCGCCATGAGCGCGTCCAAAAAACCTTTGTCATCAGCCGCAGGTCATTGTCCTTTTTGGATACGATTTCCAGTAAACATAATGCGCCCAGGGATGCGCTGGTAGAATATTCAGTTCGAAGGCTTTTGCCGATTATTGCCAAGGAGCGCAAAAAACATGAGAAACGCAAGGAATTGCTAACTGAAATATCAAATCATTTCGCAAAAGGTGAGAATTTATTATTGCAGGCAGATGAAATGCTGGGCAGCGACGATCCGGTCGCCAATAGTTTGAAAACAGCGATGTCCGTCTATAAAAATGCGTTTGATGACATCGCCGATTTCATAGATAAGGGAAAGATATTAGAAGAATTCCAGCTCGAAGATCAAAAAAAATGATGCGCTTTGCCATTCAGTGGATCGCGCGATCAGCCGCACGAACAAGGTCGTCCAATTCTTTTGCCAGGCCCTTTTTTGCAGCATAACGGTTTTTCGGGTCTTTCATATCATTATAGGTATCCATGACTCTATCCAGCAGGCTTTTAGCCCCGCCGGCTTGCCAATCATCCCTGGCGGACCGAATAAAATTAAATGGGCTGAATCCGTCGCGGCAATGCAGCAGGGTATGGTCTATTGTCAGAAAATCTTGGCCCGGGCGAACCGTAGTCAATGCATCCCATGCCAATTGATCGTCGTCGAGATGAAACGGAGCAATGAGTTTTCTTGCCATTGCCAAAATCTCGTTATCAATAATCAGCTGCAGCGGACTGACGGCAGTTGCAACCTCTAACTGGCCGGCCCCGCCAAAAATATCCAAACCGCTGGCAGCCATCCAGGTTGTCAGCATCGAACGCTCGCTAAACGATTGCGCGTCAATGGTGGGAGAGTCGGTACCACTCCCGTAGCAGTGCGTTGGAAGGCCGAATTCCTTTTTGATGAATTGGACAGCCATTGATGCACCGCGAATTGCTTCCACACTGGATTGGAGGCTGCGGCCGGTACGCATGTCCGTAGAAAAGATGATCGGGCATGCAACCACAGGTGCCCCCGGTTTAACAATCTGTGCCATGGCTGTTATCGCCAGAATTTCGGCAACAGCCAACAGAACGGTGCCGGGAATCGTTGCCGGTGCGGTGCCGCCGGCGCCGGGAAGGGAACAGGCATGAATCGGGATTCCGGCCTCGGCGGCTTCAAGAATGATCTCAATGTCCATTTTTTTAAAACTCCGGGGGGTCAGTGAACAGGCAATCATGCTGATGACCGGATTATCGGCAAGTGCTCTGCGTCCGCCTGCGGCTGCAGCGCCGAGGGCGATCAGGTGTTCGACACTTTCGCTGCTGTAAGGCTGCACCCAGACATGCTTCGGGGTAGATTTTAATAAGGTTGCCAATGCATGCACATCTGCTGTTTCTGTCGGGGCATCATTGGCGAAAAGGTAGGGCAAGAAGCTGATTTCGTCCAGTTGGTTGATGAGGTTTGCCCACTCGGCCAGATCCTCGAGAGTTACCTTACGGTAATTTCCCGTTTCAGGATCGATATAGCCATGGGCACCGGTACCGGTACGCGCATAAAAGGTATTGTCTGGGTGGGGCAGGGGAAGGGATTTATCCTTATCCTGGCATCCTAAAATAAACGATTTCGGTGTGTTTTCAATTAATTTTTTAAGTATTGATTTAGGAAATTTCACGGTGTGATTGTCATCATCAACCACCAGATTTGCGTTTTTCAGTTTTTCGAACATTTGGGGATGTGGGTCTAGTTTGACGCCATGAGATTCGAGTAACTCAAATACCTTTTTCCGAAGTATTTTATGTTCTTCCGAGCTTAAATAAAAAAAGTTTGAATTAATCATATCGGCCTCCGCTTTCTTCCATTATTTTTTTCGAATCCGCTCGCGATTTTCGTCCTTTTGAGCCAGTTCCATCAAACCGCCTTCACCAAATTTTTGAATCTTCACACCTCCGGAAAGCTTTGGGAAATCGGTCATGATGCAAAGCTCATCGGGCAGTTTATGAGGTGCAATTCTGTCTCTGAGAAATTCCCGGATATCTTTTAGTGTGGGAGATTCGCCCGGCTGTGGAATCAGACATACACAGATGGATTCACCGAGCACAGGATTAGGGGTTGCCACTACACACACCTGTTCCACCTGGGGATGCCCGATGATTAATGACTCCAGTTCATAGGGATAAATTTTGTAACCGCCGCGATTGATTAAGTCTTTGGTGCGACCATAGATTTTATAGTAGCCGTCATTTTCGCGCGATGCCAGATCACCCATTAAAAGCCAGTCATCCACCATCTGTTTGCGGGTCTCTTCAGGATTTTTCCAATAGCCTTTCATGACATGCCATCCGCGAAGGGTTAGCTCTCCGATTTGACCATCCGGCAGTTCATCATGACTTACAGGGTCAACGACCCGCATCTGCGTATCGGCAATCGGCTTGCCAATATATTTTTCGCGAATATCCAATGGCGAAGGGTAGGGGCACATGGTTCCCAGACCCGGCCCGACCTCCGATGCGCCCCAGAATGAGGTCAGATAGATTCCCATTTCTTTTTCCACCTGGGTGATGAGTCCTTCCGGCGCGATCATCCCGGCGATCAAACCGGCGCGCAGGGAACTGAGATCATATTTTGAACGGTTTTTATGGTTTAATTCCATAATATAATGTGGTGGTGCACCCAATTGCAGGGAAACCTTTTCGCGTTCAATCAGTCGCAAGGCCGTCTCGGCATCAAATTTATCCATTAGAACCACGGTTGACTGCAACAGGATAGGCTGTATCAGAATGGATCCGCAACCATAGGAATGGCTCATCGGCAAAATGCCAATAAAAATATCCTCCGACGAGGCCTGGATGCCCACTGAATATTCCCAGCCGGCCCTTACCGCCGCATGATGGCTGATCATGGCTCCTTTGGGCCTCCCGGTTGTGCCGGAGGTATACAACAACATGCATAGATCTTCCTTTGGATCAATGGAAACCGCCGGCGATGCCCCGCCTTTGCCTCCTTCGATTAATTGAGCATAAGCGGTGACATCATGGCCCTGGCCGTTTCCGGCAACAATAACGTGTTCAAGATTGGATAATTCTCCCTTGATTTCTGCAATTTTAGCAAGGTAATCGTAACCGTCCCATTCGTTGAAAATAAAAAGCCCCCGGGCTTCGGAATTTTTCAGAATGAATAGCGCCTCGGACATGCGATAAATCGCATTTATCCAGACAACGATGGCACCGATTTTTTGCAGGGCATAAAAAGCCGTTACAAGTTCCAGGGAGTTTTTCATGTAAATCGCGATCCGATCCCCTTTTTGAAAACCCATTTCCGAAAGGCCGGCTGCTAATGCTTCAGCGGAGGCATTGAGTTGCGAATACGTTATGCGCGCATCTGCATCTATGACCGCAACTTTGTCGGGAGATGCGGCCGCCGATTTTTCCAGTACCTGTCCCAGTGTTAACTGTTCCAAACCCTTCATGTCAGAAACTTCTTATCATCATTAACTCTTAGTCAAATTTTAATTTGGTGTTATTTGTTACTCGTTATTCGTTAATGGCATTGAGCAGCTGATATTTTTTTGATTGAAGGTCTTGCTGGAGATAGCCGCAGGTGATAAGGTCGCAGACGCGCTATCCTGGAAACTGAAACAATCTAAAATATCGAGAGCCCGCTCCAGCGCCTGTACTTTATAAATTGATTTTTTATCTTTATTTTGTTTCACATATGAATTGAAATTTTAATAGATGAAATTTATATCATGATGTTTGATAAGGTCAATATTCATTTCGAAGGGGGGTAGCTGTGCGATTACCAAAATTTGAATATTTTGAGCCGGATAATCTTAAAGCAGCCGTCGCCATGCTGCAAAAAGAGCCGGCTGCTAAAATCCTCGCTGGCGGAACCGATCTGCTGGTGAATATGAAGCACCGGGTTGAGTGCCCGCCGGTTCTCGTCAATATAAAACGAATAGCGGGCCTGAACTATATCCGGCAGGAAAATGGGAATATCCGTATTGGTGCCTTAACCCCCCTGAAACGGTTGCATACCGAATCGCTTATCGTGGAAAATTTTCCCGTTCTGGTACAGGCGGCGTCTGCAGTCGGCTCCTATCATCACCAGGTTATGGGCACCCTGGCGGGTAACATCTGCCAGCAAAATCGATGTATGTATTTTAATCAATCCAAATGGTGGCGAAGCTCACGCCCCACATGTTACAAGGCCGGCGGTGAGATCTGTCACGTGGTCAACAAAAAAGAAATCTGTTATTCAGCCTATAGTGGCGACATGGCGCCTGCACTGATGGTCATCAATGCCAGAATAGCGTTAGCGGGCCCTGACGGACCAAAAGAGATTCCGATCGAAGACTTCTTTTCAGGGGATGGTAAAGCCCCCCTGGTTAAAAAACCGACAGAGATCCTAAGCGAAATCATTATTCCCAAAACATCAGCCGATGGAATTTCCACCTATATCAAATTTGCCAATCGCGACAGTATTGATTTTCCTATCGTTGGAATCGCCTTATGGGCATCGGAAAATGAAAAACAATACCGGGTGGCATTTACAGCCGTTGATCGCAAACCTGTGAGAGTCAAACCGGTTGAAGATTTTTTAAACGGTAAGGAATTGAGCGCAGAAAATGTGAAGGTGGCTTCAGATCTGGCAGCCAAAGCGGGCAAACCGCTAAAAACTTCCCTTTATTCGCCGTCTCATAAAAGACGGATGATGGGGTTGTTGCTGCAAAACGCGGTGCACGAGGTAAAAAGGAGGTCGAGCGCATGAAAAAGGCCATTGAACTGCATATTAATGGCGATACTTACGAGTTGCTTGTTTCACCGAACTACACCCTGTTGGAGGTTTTAAGAGATAAACTGGGCTTGGTGGGCACCAAGCGCGGATGTGATCTGGGAGCCTGCGGTGCGTGCACGGTGCTTGTTGATGGCGAGGCATGTCTGTCGTGTTTGATGCTTGCGGTCGATGCCAGGGGAAAACAGATCATGACCATCGAAGGGCTGTCCGAAGGCAGCGACCTTCATCCCCTCCAAGCCGCATTCGTGGAAAAGGGTGGACTGCAATGCGGGTTTTGTACGCCGGGTATGATCTTAACCGCCAAAGCAATCCTCGATGAAGAACCGCATGCCACCGAAGATGGGATCAAGCGAAAGATGGCCGGGAATCTCTGCCGCTGTACCGGATATAAAAAAGTGGTTGAAGCGGTGATGAGTGTTTCAGCCTCATCCGGCAAGGAGGTATAAATGGGAAAAGAATTCGACGTTGTTGGCGTCAGGCTACCGATGATGGATGCGGCCCAGAAAGTCAAGGGAAGCGCCCTGTT
>JASFPY010000170.1:0-5631 GCA_050115755.1 Desulfobacteraceae bacterium
AATACGATCGTAGTTTAAAAGATTTATTTAAGACCCAAGACGCAATAACAAAAGAAATAATTACATCTTTACAAGTTGAGCTGACGGAAGGAGAAGCGGCTCGGATTTACTCGAAGGGTACGAATAACCTTGATGCCTATTTAAAGGTCATGCAGGCTAATTGGCATGCTCTGCAACATAATAAAGATGATATTTTGAAAGCCCGAAAATTAGCGGAAGAAGCGATAGACCTTGATCCTCAGTATGCTGTGGCATACAGAGTTTTGGGTATTACCCATCAAGTTGCTCCATGGCTCGGGCTCAGTAAGTCTCCAAAAGAATCATTTTCACGTGCAATTGAAATGGCTAAGAAGGCCGTTGCCTTGGACGAAACTTTTGCGAGCGCTCACGGCTTTTTGGGCTATATGTACGCAATGACGCGTCAGCATGATAAAGCGCTTATTGAAGGAGAAAGAGCATATGAACTAGCACCAACTTCGGCAGACGTTCTTTTTGCGTATGGTGCGACGCTGTTTTTTTCGGGACAATTTGAGAAAGCGAATCAAATGTTACGGGAGGCAATACGATTGAATCCCGTATCGCCCAATATTCATTTAATATTTTTAGCCGTAACGCTTCGAGAGATGGGGCAATATGATGAAGCAATTGCGATATCGCAAACGGTGCTTTCACGTGATCCTAAAAACGATCTTGCGCACTTAACGATTATTGCGTCATATATTTACGATGATCAGATAGAGGTTGCCCATGAAAAAGCCAATGAATTTTTAAAAATTTATCCCAATTTTTCACTTAGCCGCTATGAAAAAATTCTCCCTTATAAAAATCAAGCCGTAAAGAAGCATTATATAGATGCACTTCGAAAAGCAGGCCTACCCCAACATCCACCTTTCCCCCTCCCGGACAAACCCTCCATCGCCGTGTTGCCTTTTGTCAATATGAGTGGCGATCCTGAGCAAGAATATCTCAGTGATGGGATAAGTGAGGAAATTATTACGGCGCTCTCTAAAACGCCAAAGCTATTGGTTATCGCTCGCACTTCATCGTTTAAGTATAAAGGCAAAGAAGCAGATCTACGTATGGTGGGAAGAGAATTAGGCGTAAAATACGTTTTGGAGGGAAGTGTTCGTAGATCCGGCGATAAAGTGCGTATCACTGCCCAGCTCATCGATGCCCAAACAAACAACCACCTCTGGGCCGAGCGCTATGATCGTGATTTAAATGATATATTTGCTATTCAGGATGCGATCACCCTCAAGGTCCTCAAGGCCCTGGATGTCAAGCTAATCCGGGGAGAAGAGGCAAAGATGCTTGGAAAAGGTGTTGATAACCTTGAAGTGTATATTAAGGCCCTGAAGGCACGCAACTATCTTTATCAATGGAACAAAGAAGGTATTATCGAGTCACGCAAACTGACCGAAGAAGTCATCAGGATGGCTCCGCAGTACGCAAGCGCATACCAGGGCCTTGCAGGAGTAACCATGATGGAAGTATTTCTCGGTATGAGCCAATCTCCGCGGGAGTCGCTGATGAAGGCCATTGAGCTGTGTAAGAAAGCCATCTCTTTGGACGATTCATTGCCCGGAGCTCATGGATTGTTGGGTTTACTTTATGTGCAAATCCGACAATATGACAAGGGGATTGCCGAGTGCGAGAAAGCCATTGAGTTAGCCCCAAGCTCAGCCGATGTCTATTCCTTCATGGCTCAAGGGTTGAACTTCTCAGGAAGACCCGAGGAGGCTATTGCCTATAATGAACAGGCCTTCCGCCTCAATCCCACAGGCGCTCCGACCTACTATTACAGCGGTGCCTCCCTCTCCTACTTTCTCACCGGTCGGTACGACGATACAATAAAAGTTTGCAATGAGGCGCTAAAGCGATGGCCTAAAAATACTTTAGCATACGCACGGCTTGCGATAGCTTATATGGCTTTAGGGCGTGAAGAGGAAGCCCGCAACGCGGCTCAAGAGCTTCTTCGCATTGATCCTAAGTTTTCTGCTAAGAAATTTGCGCAAATGCAGCCGGCCAAAGATCCAACCACGGCAACCCGGGCGCTGGAATTGATGAACAAGGCAGGATTGAAGTGAACCCGGTGAACGTAACGACACCTTTCCAAAATTATCCACTCTTACAGGGCGTTATCAGCCAGCTGGTCGGCGAAGTGTTGAAACGGAAAGACCTCAATGCCATCTTTTGTCTGCAATACGGGGCCATTGGGATAGACGATGATCCGACGCCGCAACCCATCAAGGGGTGCCACGGCGCGAAGTCCCTTACACCAGCCTTCCGTAAAGGTTTTTCCGGACTTTGCCTCGACAGCGATGAATTCACGGCCTCCCCGCACCAGCAGGAAATCAACTTCAGTCCTGGACCTGGCAGCCGGTGCCCAATAATACATGTCGTCGAAGGTGCCGCGATAGTCCCTGTATGCTCGGAGCAATTGCGCCACCATTCCCTCAAAGAGGGCACCCCGTTCCTCGGGAGCCACTCCGCCGGATCTGCGCTTCATGGCTCTCACGATGCCGGGATCACACCAGTACCACTTAGGTAGTTTCCTTTCGCGCACGCGAAGTTTGGCCTCATATGCTGGAACTCGAAAACACAGAAGCGTTTCCTCGAGAATGTTAAGGTATCCCGCTACCGTCGTCCTTGCCACTCCTGCTTCCCTGGCAATAGTGGTCACGTTCACTGTCCGGCCGTGAAAGAGGGCCGCCAGTGGCAGAAAACGAGCGAACCCCGGTAGGTTTCGCACCAGGGCCTCGGCCTGAATCTCTTCTTTGAGGTAGAGGCGGGCATAGGCGGCCAGCGTATCGTCCTTTGTGGTTGAGTCCCAGACGATAGGCAACAGGCCGAATTGCAGGGCCTCATCGAGATCAAAGTCCGCGCCCAGTTCCTCGGGCACGAAAGGGTGCATGGATCGATGCAACGCACGCCCTGCAAGTAAGTTGACATCGGCTCGCTTAAGCTTGCGGGCACTTGATCCGCACAGGACGAAGCGCAGACGCTTTTCTTCGATGAACCGATGCACTTCGTTCAGGAGACCAGGCAACCGCTGCACCTCGTCAACGATCACCCATTGGGGGGCTTTGAGTGCGCGCAGTTCGTCTGCGAAAAGGCCCGGACTTGCCAGCAGTCGCTGGTAGGTATGCTCGGCCAGGAGGTCGATCACGTACCCGCCCGGAAAGGTAGCCCGAAGCCAGGTGCTTTTGCCTGAGCCGCGTGGGCCCATGAGAAAAAAACTCTGTTCCGGGGCTTTGAGTATTCTGGAAAGCATTTTTAGACTACTATGTCGTCATTTTTCAATGTAAATTAACGACATAATAGTCGAAAATCTAAAATTTGTCAAGTTTGTAAAATACAGGGACGCTCATAAAATTATATTTAAAGGCATTATTACAAACTTGTTTCATTTTTCTGATTCTGTTGGTTCCCAACCGGCGAGTATCAATGCTTTTCGGAATGCATCAAAAAAACGAATCGTTCGAGACTCATCTTTAAAAGGAAACGCTTTTTTCATACCATCGATAGATTCATAATAATATAAAGATCGATACTTATAACAGAAAATTAAAGCAGGACCTCAGAGGGTCCTGCTTCGACATGTTATCCTTAACCGCCAGTACAAACAGTTAACCTTGAATGATGTCCTCTTCACAGAAATCATCTTCTCCTGATCAAAATTTCCGAAGCTGATAGCTGAGATTCGGATTAAGTTGCTTGCCGTCAATCCATCCTATGGAAGCTCAGAGATAATTTTTCGATATTCGTCCTCCGAAAAAGCCTGAAGTGTTTCGGTTTTCACTGCTCCAGCCGATCCCGTTGTAAGAATGACCTTTGCTGCAGTTTCAGCGTTTGGTGCATCCACAATAATAACGATGTCATATTGACCCATCGTCAGATAAAACCCTTCCACTTTTGCTCCCATCGATTCACAAAGCTGCTTGAACGTATCAAGCCGCTTGGGGCTTTCTTTGACGTTTTCGACCCCCTTTGCCGTGTATTTGACCAGAGATATGTATTTAGCCATGGTGCTGCCTCCTTTCACAGAGTTATATGGACTGGATTAAGGTAAAGAAGATTTTAAACTCCCGACAGAACACTCAAATTCTGTCAGGAAATGGATATGCACAATTTGAGAGGTCTTTCCATCGAATCTTTATCCAATAATTAAGTAGACGTTAAAGAGAAACCCGTTTCAGTTTCAGCAGGAAGGGCAAATTAGATGTTGAGCGGTCACACAGCAGGCGAATCTGAATCTGAGGTGTGAAATTGAGCTTGAATATTCATGTAATCGACATTCTAATATTTGATAATACGGATAAATGTCAAGAAAAATACATTGGCCGTTTAAATATTGCCGTCTGAAAAGAAAATTACGGTTTTAATAGCGCATTTTTGGGTTAGGCTCAAATAAACGGAAGGTTACTGATTATGGTGGATCTCAGCCTCCTTCGGTACAGATGAGCTTTTAACGATGGTATAGGCAACCAGTGACGCTCCGATAAAAACGCCTATCGCCCCGTTTATTGTAAAAGCCGACCACCCGACGACCCAGGACACCACGGTTGAAAATAAGCTAACAGCCACAATCCACAGAGCAAAGGAAATAATCCTGGGTTTATTCGTCAACAAAGCCCACAGGTGCACGATGAATAACAGGGCGAAATGTGGAATATACGCATATCTGTGATCAACAGGCGATCCTCTTTGAACCTTCAGCCAGACAGCAGCAGCCACACCTATTGTGACTATTGCGATTATATAAATTGAATAACGCCGTGTTGTGGAACCTGGTATTAAGGTAAATTTTTTAAGATACATTCTGCTTATGCAAAAGGCAGAAGCGGCAATTAATATCATCGATAACAACTGTTTGCCCAGAGAATCCCAGCCAAAGGCACTTCCTTTACTTGAGAATTGAACAGGGCCATATCTTGCTGTGATAAGCTTTCTTACCATCTCAAATTGTTCGGCAAAATTTTGCCAGTTTTGCTCTCTTAATTCACCTGTATCTCCTGTTATTTGCATTGAAACAACACAGCTTTGAGTGGCAACAATATCGACAGCAATATTTTTTATTTGCCTGCCGTTAACTGAATACGCTGCAGCAGTGTACCTGGTTAACGGATCGTTATCGGAGAAAGTAGACGAACGACTTCCAGCCTGTCCATTTACAGTTGAGTCGCTTTGCCCCCAAATAGTTGATAAATGCGCTTTGACCTCCTCTCGAGAGTGCTGATTGAAATTATCCCAGGGTTTTGACCAGCCGAGCAACACAAAGCAGGGGGGGTCTTTTGATACGAATACCTTTTTGACACCGGGCAATGCTTTTTCGAACCGTTGCCATGCCTCAGGATTCTTTTTCATTTTTTCGGTTATGTCAGCCGTGTGTATTCCGATTAAGGGCACCTCTAAAGCCAGATGCGAAAAATCACAATCACTTCCAAAACTTTCACCCCCAGATGCCAGTATTTGAAAGAAAATGAACGTCGCAAAAATACAGCTGGAAATTTTGATATTCTTTGTAAACAAAAGCCTGGTCTTCTTATGATTTATTTTAGAACCCAATAATTTGATCAATCCAACTTCAAATATTATGGGATGTCAACTTATTTCATTATTTCCACGATT
>JASFPY010000171.1:0-5624 GCA_050115755.1 Desulfobacteraceae bacterium
CGATTACGGGATCATCGCGGACATGTTTGAGGTGGTGCCGGTGCTCACCGAAGTTTTGCGGGAACAAGCCGGGCAATAAAGACCGTTAAATGGTTGATTAGTTGAATTGTCAATTCGTTAGATGTTTGAGGATTTAGCAAAATGTCAAGTTGTCAAATGGTTTAGATCCTCCAACGAATTAACCAATCAACTATTTAACGAATTAACAAGGAACAATAGATGCAGACTTATCTGACGGTTAAATCCATTGTTATGGCGCTGGCATTGATCGGCGCCTTCGGCTTTTTCTTCGTGCGCACCCGTCATCTGTTTCGCCTGATGCGATCGGTTGAGGGACAAACAGACTTCAAGCTCGACCGGATTGGCCAGCGGATTAAACTTCTCTTTACCGACGTATTGGGTCAATCCAACGTCAGGCGCAAACCGCTGATCGGCACAGCGCATATGATG
This sequence comes from Desulfobacteraceae bacterium, assembly GCA_050115755.1. Classification (GTDB taxonomy): domain Bacteria; phylum Desulfobacterota; class Desulfobacteria; order Desulfobacterales; family JAHEIW01; genus JAHEIW01. The sequence continues at coordinate 451 of JASFPY010000171.1, forward strand.
ATATTTTTGGGCTTTTTGGCTATACAACCCCATTCATTGATGCTGATGATCCAGGGCATTTTTCCCGCTTTTGAGCCGGGCCACGCCATCCCCGGAATTTATGCTGCGTATCTGTTTGTGGCCGATGTTCTTGCTGTTCTGGTTCTGGTGGCATTTGTCTATGCCCTCTATCGTCGTGTAGTGGTACGACCTGCTTACCTGACAATGGGAACAGACGCGAATCTGATCATCCTGTTTACCTGCGTCATCGTCATCACATTTCATCTGATCAACGCCTTTTTGACGCTATTACCGGCGGCGAGCGGGTCTTCATTCACATACGCCGGTGTGTTTCCGATTTCCGGTCAAGTGGTAACGCTGTTTAACCTCAACGCCTTATCCCCGGCGGGAATCCGAACCGGTTATGAAATCAGCTACTGGATCCACGTTGCCACGATACTCGGCTTTCTGATCTACATCCCCGGCTCCAAGCATCTGCATTTGCTGGCGGCCGTGCCCAATGTCTTTCTTAAACGGCTTGACCGGCCCAAGGGTATTGTCAAAACGGATATCGAGGATGAAACTGCGGAGACCTTCGGTCTGGGCAGGGTGAGCGAACTGAACTGGAAAAATGTCCTCAATCTTTACGCCTGCACCGAGTGCGGACGTTGCGAAGAGCAATGTCCGGCCAGCAACACCGACAAACCCCTTTCGCCCAAAAAAGTGATCCACGATTTTAAGATCGATCTGCTGGCGCAGGCAGACGCCATTATGGCCCAAAAGTTTGATACGGTTGAGCCGATTGTGCGGGAGGGATCACCTGTTACCGGAGATGTCATCTGGTCATGCACCACCTGCCGTGCCTGTGAAGATATCTGTCCGGTGAACATCGAGCAGCTTGATTTTATCCTTGAAACCCGCAAGCATCGCGTGCTGATGGAGGCGGATTTTCCACCGGAAATGCAGGAAACCTTCACCAATCTTGAAAATCAATTCAACCCGTGGGGCTTCAGCAGCGACAGCCGGGCCGACTGGTGCAAAGGCATGGACGTGCCTCTGATGGCCGACAATCCGGATGCCGATCTGCTCTATTTTGTCGGCTGTTCGGGATCCTTCGACGACCGCGGCAAAAAAATCGCACAGGCAATGGCCCGGGTGCTGCAGAAGGCAGGAGTCAATTTTGCCATTCTGGGACCGGAGGAAGCCTGCAACGGTGATGTGGCCCGCCGGGCCGGCAATGAATATATCGCTCAAATGCTGATCATGCAAAATGTCGAAGTGCTCAATCAGTACAAACCTCAAAAAATCCTTACCGGTTGCCCCCACTGTTACAACATTATTAAAAACGAATACCCCCAGTTTGGCGCCAACTATGCGGTCGTCCATCATACCGAATTGCTGCTGGAACTGTTTCACCAGGGGCGCCTGACTGCCTCAAACGGTAAGATGGAAGCGTTGACCTTTCATGACTCCTGTTATTTGGGGCGCTGGAACGGCATTTACCGGGCGCCCCGGGATTTACTATCTTCGATAAACGGCGGTACAAGACCGATTGAAATGATGCGTACTGAATCCAAAGGCTTTTGCTGTGGCGCTGGTGGCGCCAGAATGTTTATGGAGGAAACCATCGGCAAACGCATCAACGAAGAGCGGGCCGAAGAAATAATTGCCACAGGTACGAAAACTGCGGCTGTGGCCTGTCCGTTTTGCGCGACCATGCTCCGCGATGGCATCCTGGAAAAACAATCAGAGGTGCAAGTGAAGGATGTTGTTGAAATCATTGACGAGGCTATTTCCGGAACATCAAACGTTTAGCATTGAAAATTGCACGAAAATTGTATACAAGCCACTGGTCAGCATCTCAAGGGTATGATAGAAACCAGAACCTATCTCAAAAATGTGGATCAGGGTTCAGGGCAGGGCGAGGTTTGGTTCAAAAGTCGTTGTTTCGAGCATACACGGTAGTATGTGAGCATTTCGAACCGACCCGCATATACCGGTTACAAAGGAGGGCAAATGATTATCGTAGGGGAGTTAATTAACGCCAGCCGCAAAAAAATTGCTGCGGCAATCGAAAGCCAGGATACGGCAACCATCCAGGCCATCGCCAAAGAGCAGTACGAAAATGGTGCAAATTACATCGACGTCAATGCAGGCGTTTTCGTTGGCAAAGAACCTGAATACCTGCAGTGGCTCACTTCAACCGTACAGGCAGCCGTAGACGCCCCGTGCTGCATTGACAGTCCGGATCCTAAAGCAATTGAAGCTGCACTCGCCGTCCATAAAGGCACACCGATGATCAATTCCATATCAATGGAAAAGGAACGCTACGACGCGCTATTGCCGATTGTCGCCGGCACAGACTTCAAGGTCGTGGCGCTTTGTATGAGTGACAAAGGCATGCCGCAAACAACCGATGAGCGCATGGCGATCGCGGAAGAACTGGTCAACAACCTGGTTAAAAACAAGGTGCCGGTGGATAACATCTATGTCGACCCACTGGTACAGCCGATTTCCACAAATGATAAGTTTGGCGTTGAATTTTTAAATTCGGTTGAACGGATTTTAAAAACATTCCCCGGGATTCATACGGTCTGCGGGCTTTCCAATATCTCTTACGGCCTGCCCGAACGAAAATTTTTAAATCAGACGTTTATGGTGATGGCTATTGCCAAGGGGTTGGACGGCGCCATCGTCGACCCGCTGGACAAAAAAATGATGGCGAACATTATTGCCGCCGAAGCGCTGACCGGAAACGACGAATGGTGTTCGGCCTATTTGTCGGCATACCGCGAAAAGAAGTTTGAATTCTAACGTATCGTTGTTTATTACAGTAAATAATCGGTGCGAAACCAAAGGAGGCATAAATTATGAGTGAACTGCTTGGGAAAATGGCTGAGTCTTTGATCGCTGGGAAAATTGATGAAGTGGTGAACCTGACCAAGGAAGCGCTGGATGGCGGGGCGGCACCGGCAGACATACTGGATCAGGGACTGTTGGCGGGAATGGATGTTGTCGGGCAGCGCTTCAAGGCCGAAGAAATGTTCATCCCTGAAGTCTTGCGCTGTGCCAAGTGCATGCACGGAGCCATGGAAATTCTGCGGCCGTTGCTGGCAGAGACCGGTGCAGAATCCATTGGCACGCTGATCATCGGCACGGTCAAGGGAGATCTGCATGACATCGGCAAAAATCTGGTGGGCATGATGTTCGAGGGTGCCGGGTTTAACGTTGTGGACCTGGGCATCGACAAAGAACCCCAGGTGTTTGTGGATGCGATCAAGGAACACAAGGCCAAGCTAATCGGGATGTCGGCGCTGTTAACCACCACCATGCCGAAGATGGGGGAGACCATCAATGCCATCAAAGAAGCAGGAATCCGGGATCAGGTTAAAATACTGGTGGGCGGTGCGCCGATAACATCGTCATTTGCAGAAGAAATTGGTGCCGATGGTTATGCCTCAAATGCAGCCAGCGCCGTTGAAAAGGGAAAAGAGCTGCTCAGCAAATAGATCGCCGGCAGTGTGGTCGCGTGAAAATAAAAGGACGTTCTGGTCGAAATTTCGCCGGCAATAAAGATGCACGGTGTTACAAATTCGGAGACCAAAAGAAATCACCGGTGTCATTCGACCCCCGGGTTTATTCGAAGCCGAAATTGACGAGCCGGCCGGATCATATCACTGACCCGGTCGGCTCTTTCTTTGAGGTTCGCCCGTTGAGCGCGTTGTTTCGTTAAGCCCGTTTGAAAAGGTAAAATATCAGATTTTATTTCGTTAACCGGCTAACGGGACAACGGGCAACGGACTAAACCAGCAATGGGAGGGAATCTAGTTTGAAGCAAAATGGATGGTGGTCACCCGCCGGTTTGGTGCTTTTCCTGACGTGGCTTTTTTTCGGAATGTACTATATGTGCCGGTTCAATTTTTCTCCGATGATCCCCCTCCTGAAAGCGGATTTAAGCATTTCAAATGCCCAGGCCGGCTGGCTGATGGCGCTTTTTTTTATCACCTATACCATTTTTCAGTTGCCCGCAGGCTATCTGGCCGATCGTTTTGGCCCGCGAAGGGTTATTGCGGCGGGAGCCCTGATCTCGATCGCCGGCAATCTCATTTTCAGTCAGGGGTCGACACTATTGGTTCTTTCCCTGGGGCAATGTGTTAACGGGTTTGGCCAGGCCATGGGTTGGACGTCTGCCCTCAAACTGATTGTCAGCTGGTTTCCACGAACGAGACGTGCAACAGCAATCGGGATATTCGCTACCTGTGTAACCGGGGGCAGCAGTGTCGGCATCCGGCTCTCCGGATATCTTGGAGATCATTTCGGGTGGCAGAGCGCATTTATGGTTCCACCGGCAATGATGGCGGCGGTTCTTGTGTTTTTTTGGATACTCGTAAAAGATCATCCCGGGCAAAAAGGGTTAGCCGCGTTTGAAGATGAGGCTGAACTCGAAAAAATGATCGATAATGATCCCCGGTCCCGCTTAATGGTGGTATTAAGCAATCGCATGCTCTGGACGATCGCGCTGGTCTATTTCTGTTTTGTCTACGTGCAGTTCGGCTGCCTGGTCTGGATTCCGGCCTTTTTGCAGGAAAGCTACGCACTGACAGTCGACAGGGCCAGCACCATTGCCGCCCTCGTCTTGCTGCCGGGCGTTTTTGCTTCGCCCATCGCCGGCTTTTTCTCAGACCATTATTTTGGGGGGAGGCGCAAACCGCTGCTTCTTTTGGGCATGGCGGTCCTTACGGGCTCAACATTTTTGCTGTCCCTCGGGGTTAATATCATTCTGGCGGCAAGCTTACTTGCGGTGGTCGGATTAATGATCATCATGCCAGACATCCTTCTGGCAGCCTTTCCCTCGGATATTCTGTCCCGCAAACTGGCGGCCACAGGTATGGGTTTTTTAACAACATTCACGAGCACCGCCGGAATTATTACCACGCCGCTTTCCGGTAAGATCGTGGATGTGTTTCAATCTTACGGGGCGGTTTTTCTCTCATTTGCCATCGCTGCTCTGGCAGGAACCATTTTGACCTTGTTTATTCGTGAGAAAAGAATTCACCCCAACACATAAAAGGAGGCAATGATATGCATCTCCAGCTACCCGAGTTATACTTTAAACCCAAATTGCAGGTTATCAATGAGGATCAAATCAAACAAATTCACATGGCAGCCTTAGAGGTCCTGGAACGGACCGGTGT
>JASFPY010000172.1:0-5588 GCA_050115755.1 Desulfobacteraceae bacterium
GTTTTAAGCTGATCGGTGCTGGTCATATATCCGGCACCTGCTGAAAGCCTGCCAGAGAAGCCAGCTGATTTACCTGCGGGATCGGCAGCGTAAATTTTTGACCACGATAAGAGAAAAAGACCCAAAAGCGATAGTATTAAAGTCGAGTTTCGCATCGGCATACATTTCTAGAAAATGATTTTTCTTTGTGTGCGTGTGACATGCTTCCAGTTTTTGGGGGACAGGCCAGAAACATTTTTAAAATTCTCACCATTAAACGGTCTCAGTCGCTCAGCAAGGGTTTCAGCATATAACTCAAATCACTTTCCCTGGAAGGATAGGGGCTAACAATGGTTTGCTGATATAATTCGTGCACCGTGGTCTCATTTAACATGGCCTGCTTAATAGTGTTGATCAAACCAGCGGCCTGGTCGGATAGGATATGGGCCCCAAGAATTAAATTATTCTCATCGGTTAATATTTTATAAGCGGCATGCTTTAACCCCACTCGTTTGTATGTCGGCCAGCTGAGGTTCTTCGCAAAGCTTTTTTGATAAGATTGCCCGTCATGCTTCAAAAAATCTTCGGTATGTCCGACCATTCCAAGTTGGGGATATGTAAAAAGAATTGCCGGCACTGCACGGTAATCCATATTTGATTCCTGGCCCCGATCAAGTTCTGCTAAAATGTTTTCAGCCGCCACATGGGCCTCTTTATCAGCTACCCTTGCAAGCTGTATTGTTGCGGCGCAATCGCCGACGGCGAAGATACGCCGGTTAGAAGTCCTCAGGGTCTGATCGACAATGATGCCACGCTCAGAATACTCAATCCCTGCGGCATTCAACTCCAGGGTGTCTAAATCAGGTGCCCGTCCGGCACCATGCACAACAAGATCGGTTTCAAATTCGGCACCTTGTGCTGTTCGAATCAAAAACCCTTTAGCATGCTTCTCGACAGCCTTGATCTCGACGCCGCTCCTAACTTCTATGCCTTCATCCTTAGATGCCTCCACCAACAACTCAACCATTTCAGCGTCAAACGCCCCCAAAGGCCTGTCAACAACTTCCAAAATAACCAAACGCTGATTGCTTGAACCCAACCTTACTGCAAAATGGGCAAATTCAAAAGAGATAAATCCGCCCCCAATAAAAAAAATGGAAGGCGGCAGCATATCTAAGTCAAGGAAATCATCACTGGTAATGACATGCTCTTTTCCCTCTATGGGCAGTTGCATTGGTTTGGCACCGGTTGCCAGGATGAAAAATTTGGCCTGAATTTTTTTTCCATTTATTGAAAGCGTTTCCTCATTTAAAAAGGTGGCTTCTCCGGATACAAAGTTAATCCCGGCCTCTTGAAGATTTTTAACCGTCCCCTCAGGGATGCCAGAAGTGAAATGCTGCTTTTGTTCAACAACTTGGCTCCAGTTACCTTCTGGAGCAGCGACAATTCCTTTACCCTCCAAGTGCCGGGCCTTGGCAATTGCCTCAGCGGTTTCATAAAGCCATTTTTTGGGCTGACATCCGGCCAGTGCACATGTTCCACCGGGACGATCAGCCTTTTCTATAACCGCTACATTCAACCCCTTTTCATTTAATTGAAATGCGGCTGTTTGACCGCTCGTTCCGGAACCAACGACAACGACATCGTAAGTTTCCATAGCTGCAACCTCCTTGCATGCTGTCATTTTGGGAAATCAAGAAAATTAATATTTTGCATGAAAAAAATGATTTGTAAATAAGCCTATAGAGTTAGAAATTTTTTGTTGCTACTAAGTCTGTTTCCGGCTGAAGAATCCAGCTGTTCCTCCCATCAAGATCGAGCGGGGAATGTATGTTTGCGAAGACTAGCACGGCGCACCGTCGCCTCAGTGGCCATGGTGTCGGGCGAGTCGGGCTGCCGAAGCGCTCATAGCAAACATTAAAAAAAGGCTGTAATTACCGAGATGTTTTAACAAAATTTAGAGTAAGCCAAGATGTACCAGAAAATTGGCCAGTTAAATTTCGAAAATATCCCATAAAAGGTTCACAGCAGTCCCTTATTTTTAAGTGCATGAATTGCCAGAAAGCTATTCCACTCGGGCTCAGACTGGCTCCACGTGCCGTCGTTATTTTGATTTTCCAATAAGCACTCAAATGCCTTTTCAAGTTGGGTTTCTGCCTGATGTAAATCCAAATGGGCCAGCGCATTAAGGGTTTGATAAAACGGTAAATCATTACTCCAAAAACCCGTATCTGTCTGCAACTGAGCAAGATTCTCAGTCGCCATTAGGGTGGCTCTGTCTTTAGCAAATATGGGATGCACGACCATGGCGCGGAAAATATTATGGGAAGATGCATAATCAAACCAACGGCCTTGATTGTTTACCCCTTCTGAACTGAGCCATTGGTATAAAGTCAAAACATCCGGATCATTTTCACGGCCAAATATGGTGGATAGAAATAGCGCCGCGCCTGTCAAAAACATATCTGTTCGACTCGGGGTAAACGGAAGCCTCTCTAAATTGGGGATAGTGGATATATCTTCGGCATGGACATGAATCCCTTCTGCCTGAAAAGCAATCTTGTCTAAAATCCAAGTCAGGGCGGTATCTATCTGTGCAGTGGAAGATCGCATTGTCAGATGAAGCCCGAACAGGCGATGAATGGTTTCGACCGTGGCGCTGCGCCATGATCCATCAGGCAATTGATCCGCCAAAAGTGCAACTACCGTCTCCTTAAAATCAATTTTCCACTGAGCCGTTCCGGCCTCTCCAAGCCACTTTTGTCGGGCATAAAGACCCACAGGCGTTTTGCTAAACCGAAATACGTGGTAAGGATCGTAGCGTAGTTTCATAAAAGCAACTATCTTTCTGATTGGTGCGCATTCAAAATTAATTTACTTATGGATTACACAACGAATGAATAAATTCAATGAAAATGAGTTGTCTTAATATGCCTTTCATGAAATACAGTCTTATAACGAATATAGTTCACTTTTTTTCATGGTGTTACAACTTTAAGGTCCTCTCTGTATCTATAATGTCGGGATTTAATCATATGTATGCGATACCAAAGGACACAAGTCAGGACTAAGGTTTAGATGAGCTTTACTTTTGCAATTATTGGCGGTGGATTGGCGGGAACCGCTATGCTTCGCCTGTTTGTAGAGAGGGTGCTACATGAATTTGATCTGAAGTTGTTAAATCCTTCTGAGATTAAAATTCAGATCTTCGAAAAACAAGACATCTTCGGGCCCGGCTTTCCCCATTGTGACAGAAACGTCATGCCCTTTCATATTACGAACATGTGTGCCAAGGACATGGGCATCCTGGTGGGCCATCCTGAGGATTTCCAAGATTGGGCGACCATAAATTATGATCGGCTCAAAGAACTATATCAATGGATAGATGAGACATCTTTTAGCTATGAAGGCTGCAATCATTACCCACGCGCAATCATGGGCGAATACCTTAAAGAAAGATTTCAAGAGGCCCATCAAAAAGCACAAGCGCTGGGTCTTGGGGTGGAACTTTTTTCGGGATCTGAGGTTATCGATTTAGAAGAGCGAAGCGATGATAAGATCCATCTCACCGTGAAGCAACTGTCATCGGAGTCAATTTTTTCATGTATCGCCGACCGTATTTTGCTTGCAACCGGGCACTGGTTTGAAAAAAAAGATCAGCATAGCTACTTTCCCTCACCGTGGCCGGCGAGACAATTACTTGAAAAAATTCCAGAAGGCGAGAAAGTCGCCGTAATTGGAACGAGTTTAAGTGCCATAGAGGTTGTTTTAACCCTCACTTCAAATGGCCATTTTATTCGTGATAATTCTAATGAACTAGTGTATGTCCCCCCCACAAATCCAAGAAAATTTGCCCTCTACTCCAGAAGAGGACTGCTGCCGAAAGTCAGAGGCAAGATGGGTAAATACCGCAACATGTTCCTGACGCGCAAAAAATTGGAAAGTTTGATCGCCGAAAACCAGGGATATTTAAACCTCGAAGCCGTATTTCAGTTATTAAATTCAGAGCTGGAAGCGGCATACGGACACGCAATTAATTGGAAAGCAGTTGTAAGCTTTACAAGACCGCCCGCAGAGCTGTTACAGCAATATTTGGAAGACGCAAGACATGGAGATGGGCCGGATGGCGAACTCGTGTGGCAAACCGTCCTTCATCAGTCCTTTGATATGGTCCGAGAAATTTATCTGAGGCTATCGCTGGAAGATCGGAAGCGTTTTGATAAAACATACACTTCGGTCTTTTTTACACATGCAGCAACCCAGCCAGCCATCAATGCTGAAAAAATGCTGGCGCTCATGAAGTCCAGGCTGGTTGAGGTATTTAAACTGGGAAGAAATTATCAATTTGTCAGAAATGACACAAAAGACGTCTGGGAATTTATCTATCAGGATTCTAACGGTGAGACAAAAAGAGATGCTTATCGGTATGTGGTTAATGCATGCGGGCAGGCAAAATCTATCCAGACAGATCCCTCCCCTTTAACGAAGAACTTGCTTAAACGGGGCATCGTTCAAAATGAAGAGGCCCAACCCGTTCAACAGAAAAATAGACAAAGCAACCGATCCGTCAAGCAACCGAAAACGAAATTAAACACTTATAAAACCGGAAGCATGTGGATAGATCCGGCGACCCATCAAGTTATTCGGAAGGTGTCTGACAAAACACCAGTTAAATCCAATTCGATTTACGCTATCGGAGCGATGACCAGAGGTCAGATTATCGACGCCAGTATGGCACATGGAATTGTGCAGTCAACTGCCCATATTGCAAACAGTTGGGTTGATGACTTAAAGAAGATCAAAATGTAAAAAACCTGAGGTGCCGCTATGAAGAAAAAGATGCGTGTCATGACGGAAAAACCCCTCAATGCCGAAACACCAATTGAATCGCTACGCACCTGGACCACAGACAATGAGGTTTTTTTTAAGCGCAATCAGGGCCAGATCATGCAAAGGCCGATCAAGCTTTCATCATGGAAGCTGAGCATTGAAGGTTTGGTAAAACACAACCTCACCATGACCTTTGAGGAAATCCGGCGCATGCCGAAAGTGGAAGTGGCCAACACCCTGGAATGCTCCGGCAACAGTCGCTCTTTGCTCGCGAAAAAAGCCTCCGGCAATCCCTGGACAATTGGTGGCGTGGGCAATGCGATCTGGGGCGGTATCCGACTTAAGGATTTGCTCACTAAAGCAGGACTAAAAAAGAATGCCCGGCACGTGGGCTTTGAAGGTTTAGATAAGCCTCTGGGATCGGCCGCAATAAAATTTATCCGCAGCATTCCGCTGGAAAAGGCCATGGATTCCACTCTGCTGGCCTACGAAATGAATGGACAACCCTTACCGCTCAAACACGGCTATCCCATGCGGGCGCTGGCTTTAGGCTGGACAGGCGCCAACTGTGTTAAGTGGCTTCACAAAATCACAGTGCGTGATCAACCGCAGGAAGGTTTTTTCATGGACAGGGTATACCGCGTCTTTCAGAAAGGCGAAGATCCTAAAACCGGTGAGGTTGTAAAAGAGATCAACATCAAATCAATTATTGTTGAGCCCGAAAATGCTGAAACACTTTCAGCGGGCATTGTACCGATTCGCGGAGCCGCCTATGCCGG
>JASFPY010000173.1:0-5578 GCA_050115755.1 Desulfobacteraceae bacterium
ATTGCCTCCTCAAATCTTCCCTGATATGCCAGAACGATTCCCAGATTATTAAAGGCTCGGGCATAATTGGGATCAAGCTTCACCGCCATTGAAAAATGCTCAATGGCCTCCTCGACCCGCCCCTGACGCTGCAGGGCCGCCCCTAAATTATTGTGGGCCTGAGCGTAGTATGGATCAAGGGTCAGCGCTTTCGATAAGTGCTGAACCGCTTCTGTATACCGTCGCATCACTATCAGTGATGCCCCCAGATTATTAAGTGTTTTGATATCTTTTGGGTTGATTTCAAGCGCCTTTGAAAACTGCGTGATGCTCTCCTCGACTTTTCCCTGTTCTGCCAGGCTCAATCCGATATTGCCGATTGGATCCGCATAATCCGGATCAATTTGCAGCGCTTTACGATACATCTCGATGGCTTCTTTGTGATGGCCTTGATCGGCCAGGGCTACACCCAGATTATTATAGGGCCGTGATTTACGGGGCGATTTGTTGACACAATCCTGCCAGAAGGTGATGCGATCACTGTAAACCGCATTTCTTTCATAAGTCCAAACCGCACCGACCGTAACCATGATACCCAACAGCACGGCCTGAAGCCATTGCGGCTTCACCCAGCGGCAAACAACCAAAGCGATAATCAGGCTAAACGTCATGGACGGCAAGTATACCCGGTGCTCGAAAACGATCTCGAGTGCAATAATGGAGGACTCGATCATCAGGTTTCCGAAAAACCATAGAATGCAGAATGAAAATAGGCGATGTTTCCTTGCCGTAGCGACGGCCAGACCGATAAGTGCGGCGATGGTTAATATGGCAAAAAATGCGGTCAACGGGTCCGTGAGCGAACTGGAAAGCGTAAAATCGTGATCCAGATTCAGCCGTGAAGGATGTGGCCACAGCAGCAGGCTGAGATAGAAAATGATAACCCGCGGCTCTGTCAGCAAACGCTGGATAAGCGTAAAATCGCGGCTTTTATATCCCTGCAGGATGCCATCCAATGGATTGCTGCCCAGAAGGGCCAGGCCAATGACGGCTGCCAGCAGCAGGCAGCCGGTCAGCAACGGTATATGATTCTTTAACCATTTCAAATTCAGGTCTCGGAAAAAATACCATTCATAGATGATAATAAAAACAGGCAGTGTGGCTGCAATCTGCTTTGATGCCAGAGACAGGGCTCCAGCCAGGATGCATCCTGAGAACAGCCACCATTTATTTCTTTGCTGTGCGCTCAATCGAAAGCGGGCATAGAGCAGAATCGATAATATATAGAACAGGGCGCACAGGCTGTTCATGCGTTGAACAGTATAACTGACCGATTGGGTTTGCAGCGGGTGAATCATCCAGATGGCCGCTGTAAAAAATGAGATCCATATATCGTTGCGATAGCGGGATCTAAGAGCCGGGGTGCGAAGGGTTGATTTGACGAAGTAATAAAGAAAAAATCCGGCGCTGATATGGATGAGAATATTGACGACGTGGTAACCGACCACGTTATAGCCGTGGAGATAGTAATTTAGCGCAAAGCTGATGTTTGACAGTGGCCGTTGCTTTTCAGGACTTTTAAAGGCTGCATCTGCCAGGTCATTCAGCGTGATTTTAGAAATTCGAATATGGGGATTTGACTCAATATTGTTTCTGCTGTCGAAAATAAACGGGCTGCCTAAGGTGTTGGCATAGCTTAAAATAACGATAAGCGCTAAAGAAAGCAGGAACAGGGTTTCGTATCGAGAGAGAAGCCCCCATGGGGGATCTTTGGGAGATGTCATCAGTTGAATGGTTCCGTATTATCTGAGGCTGATTCTGGACTCGAATCCATCTTTTTTAAGCTGCTTTGCCAGGCTTGTCGCGGCTGACCGGCTTTCAAAAGCGCCGATTAAGACTCGGATCTGGTTCTGATCGGATACCGCCGGGAGGCTGTAAGCCAGATAGCCTTTGGTTTTCAATCGGGACTTAAGTTGTTGGGCCTCGCCTTTGGAAGCCGGATGGCCGACCTGAACCGTGAATGGTTTTTTGGCGATATGCACATAGCGAAATTTTCTATTTTTAAGGCCGGCTGCGGCTATCTTTGCCTCTGCCTGGGTGGAATAGTTTCCGATATAAACCCGATACCATTTCCCTTTTTCGGAAAGATCCACCGGGCTGGTAAAGGCCGGGTCACCTCCGGTAATTAATTTTCGAGCCACCTGGTTTGATGTTTTCGGGTCCCGATAGGCGCTGACCTGAATGGTATAGGGCAACGGCTTTATCTGCGGCGTTAACATTTTTTTCTTTTGCGGTGCCGCAGCGGGCGTTTGGGTCTTAGAAACAGTCGCTGCCTTTTGGGTCTTAACAGCCGGTGATGGCTCGGGAACCGGTTCTGCCGGTCTTTTTAGCTGCGGTTCTGCAGCCGGTTTCTGGCTTTTGGGCCTGGATGCGGCAGCGATCTTCTGCGCCGGGGCAGGCGGTGATGGTTTTTTTGAGGTTTGCTTTTTGAGTGAAATTTTTGAGCCTTGGCCTTTGGTGTCGTCAGGTTGAGGCCTGGATGCATAATTGATCTGCAAAGATCGTCCGGATTTGTACGCATTTAAGTGGGGCATGTATCTGGCAACCTCTGAATTTTTATCCGCGAGCAACAGCTTTTGAATGGCCTTTTTTTGGGTATCGACGGCGGCATCAAAATTGCCCACCGCTGCATATGCTGCTGCCAGTGTATCTAAAGAGACGACATCCGGTTTGAGTTCCACCGCTTTTTGTGCCAGCCTGACAGCCTGACCACCGTCGCGAAATCGCTGGTCGGCACAGGTGGCCAATACCCAGGCCATATTATTGTATGCACCAACAAAAAACGGATTAATTTTCAGGGCTCGGGCGTAGTCATTCAGGGCGTTATTCAAATCGCCGAGTTGAGTTCTGGCATAGCCGCGATTATTATAAGCTTCTGCATAGCGGGGACGGATTTCAATGGCTTTGTCATAGTCGGCAAGAGCCTTGCTGTAGTTTCCTTTCAGCGCCCTGGCAACACCCCTGTAATTATAGGCCTGGTAGTCCTGAGGGATGATTTCGATGGCAGTCGAAAATGCTTGAATGGCCTCGTCATAACGCTGCTGGCCGAGAGCCTTTAATCCTTTTTCAAACGCGTCCTCTTCTTTTGCCCATATTTGCGGGCTTATCAAAAATACCGCTATCCATATGAATGATAGAATCTTTTTTCTTGATCTCAAACTTGATCTCCAAAGCGCCGACTGGAAGTAAAGCGAATTAATACTAATAAACACCATCCGTATTTTGTAAATCATCTGTGATACCCAATACGAATATAGAATACCGGAATTTCAGCCAAAATGCAATTCCTATTGAATTGACTTGTATACAGTTGTGCTGCATCCCCGTAGATCAACAATCTTTGGTATTCCAATCATGCGAATGCCCGATTTGCTTAGACTTTCTTATGGTATATTCCTTTTTGTTTGACAGTTGATAGCATATCGATATAAAATTAAAGGGTTACAAGGTTCAAAGGCTCAGGGGTCTAAGCTTCAAAGTCTTGTTGGTTTGTTTTATTGGTTCAATTGGTTTCATTGGTTGAGTAAGTTGATTGGTTTCATTGGTTGAGTAAGTTAAATTGAACCGTTGCAGACGGTTGCAGGCTTTCAGAAATAACTAATCAAACGAATAAGACCAATCAAACCAATGAAACCGGCCTTTAGGCTTTTTAACCCTTGAACCCCTGAACCCTGGAAAATAACGTGCCTGCATGAAATTTAAGCTAAAGAAACATACCGCCTTTTTCGATTCGATTGTGGTTACCGGTATTGCGCTGGCCGCCTTCTACTGGGTTTGCGAATCTTTTATGTATTTCTTTTTAAAACCCGAGGCCAATTTTATTCAACATCTGCTGGGGCCGAACCAGTTCGAAATCTTCACCCGCCTGCTGGTATTATGCCTTTTTGCCATTTTCACATCACACTATAATTATATGTTCAACAAAAGCCGCCAGGCAGATAAAGCGCTGCAGGCAAGTGAAGAGAAATACCGTACCATTGTTGAAGGCCTCGAAGAGGGTTATTTTGAAATTGATCTCGACCAAAACCTGACATTTTTCAATGATCCCCTCTGTAAAATACTGGGATATTCGCGAAGCGAACTGTCGGGAAAAAATGCCCGCTCATTTACCTCACCGGCCACGATTCGTAAAATGGATCAAATTTATAGCCGGCTTCAAAAAACAGGGGAACCGATTCGGGTAACCGACTATGATGCCATCGTTAAAACAGGCGATAGCATCGCTCTGGAACTCACGGCAGCTTTGCTGCGGAATTCGAACGGTGAACCCATTGGGTTCCGGGGTGTTTTGCGGGATGTATCCGAAAGAAAAGAGGCCGAGGCTGAGAATCAAAAACTGGAAATTCAGGTTCGCCAGGCCCAGAAAATGGAATCCATCGGCACCCTGGCCGGAGGTATTGCTCATGATTTCAACAATATTCTCATGGGGATACAGGGGAATGCCTCGTTGATGGGCTTAAAAACCGAGCCGGGGCATCCCAATTATGAAAAGATAAAAAATATTGAAATGTACGTGGAAAGCGGCACGGAGTTGACCCGGCAGCTGCTGGGATTTGCCCGCAGGGGAAAGTATCACGCGATTGCCACGGATGTAAATGACGTTATCAATAAATCCGCCGCCATGTTCGGACGCACCAAGAAAGAAATCCAGATTAAGATGGGCCTGGCACCGGATATATGGACCGCTGAAGTTGATCGCGGTCAGATCGAGCAGGCACTTTTAAACCTTTACGTAAACGCATGGCAGGCCATGCCGCATGGTGGCGATCTGTATCTTAAAACTGAAAATGTTGTCCTGGACGCCGGGTTTGTAAACAACAAACCGTATAAAGTTGAGCCCGGAGATTATATCAAGATCACCGTGACCGACACGGGAATCGGCATCGACAGGGAAACACGGGAGCGGATTTTTGAACCCTTTTTCACTACCAAAGAAATGGGACGGGGAACCGGACTCGGGCTGGCTTCGGTTTACGGTGTTATTAAAAACCACGGCGGCTATATAAATGTTTACAGTGAAATCGATCAGGGCACCACGTTTACCATTTATTTGCCGGCATCCCGCAAAAAGATTGATAAACAAATAGAAAAGACTGTTGCGACTTTAGCGATGGGTAGCGGTAGCATTTTGCTGATCGATGATGAGGAAATGATCATTAAAGTCGGAAAAGAGCTTTTGCAGGAGCTGGGCTACGACGTCCTGTCGGCCCGAAGCGGACAGGAAGCCATCGAACTGTACGAAAAAAATACCGACCAAATCGATCTGGTCATCATGGACATGATTATGCCCGGCATGGGCGGTGGCGAAACTTTTGATCGTCTCAAAAAAATTAATCCCGAAATTAAGGTGCTGCTTTCGAGCGGTTACAGCATCAATGGACAGGCATCACAGATTTTAGAGCGCGGCTGTGACGGATTTATTCAAAAACCCTTCAATCTGATCCAGCTGTCGGATAAAATTCACCAGATCATCATCAAAAAATAGGTTCAGCGTTCAGAGTTTCAGGGTTACAGGCTCAGAGGTTCAAAGTCTTGTTAG
>JASFPY010000174.1:0-5567 GCA_050115755.1 Desulfobacteraceae bacterium
CCTGCGAAGCGACACCTGCAGCGCCATGGGGGCCAGCGAGGAAGATTTTCAGTTTGTGGTCGAAGACGTGCTGGAAGAGGTTCAACAAACCCAGGAAGGGTTTGAGGATCTGCAGGCACCGGTCAACAAAAAAGGGGCCTATTATTTCTTAAATCAGAATTCCCGTGAGCCGGTCACCG
Organism: Desulfobacteraceae bacterium; assembly: GCA_050115755.1. Taxonomy (GTDB): domain Bacteria; phylum Desulfobacterota; class Desulfobacteria; order Desulfobacterales; family JAHEIW01; genus JAHEIW01. The sequence continues at coordinate 180 of JASFPY010000174.1, forward strand.
AGCCGGATGAAATGGTGCCGCTTTGGAAAATCCTGCACATCGCCGGTGCGGATTGGACATACGGCACCAAGGGCTGGGCGGCCGAAAATTACTGTATGTTTATGGCGGACCTTGAAAACTGGGAAAAAATCGTACGCACCAAAGCCAAAGCCGTCGATGATCTGGGCTGCAAGGTCTGGCTCAACACGGAGTGAGGGCACGAACTGTTCGCAGTCCGGGTCGGACTGCAAAAATTCAACATTGCGCATAATTTTGAAATCGAAAGCATCGTCACACTTTACGCCAGATGGATCCGCGAAGGCAAACTGAAGGTCAGCTCCGAATGGAACAGGGACCGCAAGATCAAATTTACCTGCCAGGACCCGTGCCAGCTGGTTCGTAAGAGCCTCGGCGATCCGGTAGCCGAGGACATGCGTTATGTGGTCAAAGCCGTGGTGGGTGAAGATAATTTTATCGACATGACCCCCAACCGCTCCAATAACTATTGCTGCGGCGGGGGCGGCGGTTTTCTGCAGAATGGACTCCCGGATCAGCGCCGCGCTTTCGGCAAGGTTAAATTCGACCAGATTATGGCAACCGGCGCCCCATATTGCATTACCCCGTGCCACAACTGCCATTCCCAGATTCATGATCTCAGCGACCATTTCGAAGGCGGTTATCATTCGGTGCATCTGTGGACGCTGATCTGCCTGTCAATGGGCATTCTGGGCGAAAATGAACGCGAATATCTGGGACCGGACCTGGCGGATGTGGATGTGCTGCCGTCCAAGGAACTGGAGGAATAAGCACGTCTTTCACACAATAATTTAGCGAACAAAAAAACCCGGCCATCAAAATAGTCGGGTTTTTAGTTGTTCTATAACGGTAAGCTACTAAAAAAAGCTTATGGCATGGAGCATGGGGCATGGAGTTTGAAGCCCGCATCACATAAGGCATCTATTCTCCATTCGGACACCATGCACCATGCCCTATGCCCCATGCCCTATGCTATGCCCCATGCGATTTTAGGCTGCCTTCGACATCTTGACCGCACAGACCTTGTATTCGGGAATGCCTGAGATCGGATCCAGGGCTGCGTTGGTCAGCCGATTGGCCGCCGCCGCCGCATAATGAAAGGGAATAAACACCGTTCCGGATACCGCCTTGCGTGATATTTTAATCCGCGCCTGAATCGTCCCCCGACGGGAATCAATATTGACCCGTGATCCGTCTTCCACTTCGAATTTACGCGCATCCTGCGGTGAGATTTCCACAAAGGCCTCCGGCGCAATTTCATTGAGCCCGACGGTTTTCATGGTCATGGTTCCCGTATGATACTGGTAAAGCAAGCGGCCGGTGGTCAAATACAGGGGATACTCATCATCGGTCATTTCAGCCGGCTCGATATAGTCAATCGCATGAAAAAGCCCCTTGCCGCGCGAAAACTGGTCACGGTGCAAAATCGGGGTACCGGGGTGTTCGGCCGTCGGACAGGGCCAGTGAATGCCCTCGTGTTCGATGCGCTCATAGCTGATGCCGGCATATGACGGGGTTACGCTTGATAGCTCCTCCATGATTTGCCGGCTGTTGTCATAGGCCATGGGATAGCCCATTCGCGCGGCAATCTCACAGCAAATTTTCCAATCATCCCATGCCAGCCCCGGGGGATCGATCGCTTTGCGCACCCGCTGCACGCGCCGCTCGGTGTTGGCAAAGGTGCCGTCTTTTTCGGCATAGCAGCATGTGGGTAAAACCACATCGGCCAGCTGCGCGGTTTCGGTCAGAAAGATGTCCTGCACCACCAGAAAATCCAGGTTTTTCAGACTTGCTTCGGCATGGTTGACATCCGGATCGGATACCAGCGGATTTTCACCGATGACGTAAAGGGCTTTAAGGGTACCGTCGTGGGCTGCCGGTATCATCTGGGTGGCTTTCATGCCGGGCTGCTCTGAAAGGGTGTCCACTTTCCAGGCCTCGCACATGCGCTGGCGCACATCAGGATCAGTGACTTTCTGATAGCCGGAATACACATCCGGCAGCCCGCCCAGGTCACAGGCTCCCTGAACGTTGTTCTGGCCGCGCAGCGGGTTGACACCCCCGCCCGCGATGCCCATGTTGCCGCACAGCATGGCCAGGTTGGCCAGAGATTTCACATTATCGGTTCCGGTGGTGTGCTGGGTGATTCCCATGCAGTAAAGAATAGCGCCCCGTTCGGCCTGGGCATATAGCCGGGCCGCATCAATAATTTCCTGTGCCGGAATACCGGTGATCCGCTCAACAACCTCCGGTGTAAATTTTTCAACGATTCTTTGCAGCTCGTCGAACCCCTCGGTGCGGCTTTCAATAAATTGTTTGGCCTGCAGCCCTTCTTTAATGATCACATGCATTAAACCGTTGATCCAGGCCACGTCGCTACCCAGATTCTGTCGCAACCATTTAGTGGCATATCGCGTAATTCGGATGCGCCGCGGATCAACGACGATGAGCTTTGTTCCTTTAGCGGTTACCGCCCGTTTGACAACACTGGATAAAACCGGATGATTTTCAGTCGTGTTGGACCCGGTGATTAAAATAACATCCGCCTCTTCGATATCGGCAATCGTATTGGTCATTGCTCCACTTCCGAATGCTGCGGCCAGACCGGCCACGGTCGAAGAATGTCAGAGACGCGCGCAATGGTCGACATTGTTGGTTCCCAGCACCGCCCGGGCGAATTTCTGGGCAATGTAGTTGTCTTCATTGGTAATTCTCGCGGATGTCAGCATCCCGATGCTGTCTGATCCGTGTTCGGCCTTGATGTCTCCCAGCTTGCGGGCCACCAGATCCAGAGCCTCATCCCAGGAGGCTTCACGAAAGGAACCGTTTTCTTTAATCAGCGGTGTTTTCAACCGGTCTGGCGAATGGATAAAATCGAATCCAAAGCGCCCCTTGACGCAAAGACTGCCGTAATTCGGCGCCACATCTTCCACACCGGTAATTTTAACCACCCGGTTGTCCCTGACATGCAAAAAAAGCTGGCAGCCCACCCCGCAGTAACTGCAGGTGGTTCGCACCTTGCGTGTTTCCCAGGGACGGGCCTCGTAACGGGCATCCTTTTCAACCAAAGCACCCACCGGGCAGGCCTGGACGCATTCTCCGCAAAAAACACAATCCGAGTTGATGTAAGGACGATCGCCTGCGGCAACAATTTTAGTGGCCGCCCCGCGATAGCCAAAATGAATGGCCTGGTTGACCTGCACTTCGTTGCAGGCCTGCACGCAGCGTCCGCACTGAATACAGCGGGAAAAATCGCGTAGAATAAACGGGTTGGCGGTTTCCATCGGATAGGCGGTCTCGGTGGTCTCAAAGCGCTCCCCTGTGACCTGGTAACGAAAGGCCAGGTCCTGAAGGCGGCAGTCGCCCCAGACCGGACACAATTCGGTACCGTCTTCAGCCTGTTGCACGTTAAGTTGAAATTCGGTCCAGTTATCGGCGGTGCTGCCAGAAACCGCACAGTTGTGGTTTCCGGAAGACAGCAGCAACTGCAAAACCATGCGGCGGGCTTCGACAACTTTGGCCGTTTCAGTTTGAACTTCCATATTTGGCGCGGCCGGTGCTGCACAGGAAGCTACCAGGCTGCGGGCGCCCTTAACCTCTACCACACACATACGGCATGCGCCGGTAGGGGTGGCCCGTTTCAGGTAACAGAGGGTCGGAATATCAATACTGTTGCGCTGCGCAACCTCCAGAATGGTTTCTCCAGGCTCAAAGTTAAATCTATTACCATTTATTAAAAGACTGTTTTCTGAAGGCATCGCGTCTTTTCACTCCTATTTACTTTAAGTGGCCGCAATAAAGCTGTTTTTTATACATAAAATCCAGGCTTGTGTCAATGCGCAGCAAACTTTATCCGGGACTATGCCGGTTCTTCCAATAATGGAAAAAACAAACGCCAATGATGCTGCCGATGGTATTGGCAATTGCGTCCATGATGTCGGCCTGCCTGGATGGGACAAAATATTGATGGATCTCATCGCTGATTCCATAAAGCGCGGCGGATCCAATACTGATTAAAATCAACATGTTTTTGAAGTTTTTGAGCGACAGGGTTTCATAGGCTCTGAAAAAAAGGATCCCCAGCAGGCCATAAGCGCCAAAATGAAGGAATTTATCCAAAAAGCGCAGTTCAGGAAGGTGTTCAGGGCCGGGCTGGCCGGATTGGATATAAATAGCCAGGCAGTAAATAATTAATGGGAGCCAGCGGATGAGTAAATTTCTGAGTTTTGGTTGACCGGTAACAATCATATAGCGGGTCCGGCAGTCAGGCGTCATTGTTCAGGCCGCTGGCTTATCGCTACTGGCTACTGGCTTCTGTTCATTGGTTTCTGGCCAGCAGCAAGGAGCGAGAAGCCAGCAGCACCTAAAATATGCGTCTTGCACACAATAATCAAAAACCCATGTCGAATATCTAAATTAGAATTTTGTTGTCGGGCGGCGTCGACCGAAAAGCACTTCACAGGGAGCGTTTTTGGTGACATGCTTTTCCAGTTTCCGGCACCACAGCGATTGAAATGTATGGCAGCTGCCGTCCAAAGCTTGCAGTCTGGCAGCATTCGCCCATTTGCAGCGTAAATCACACCATTGGATTTTATGGGTCGTTACTCCGGCATTCTTGCTCATATTTTAGATTGCGGTCTTTCAGATATCTTTACAAATTTATATGTCGAGTCGCAGCCTGCCTTAAGTCTGACAGTTTTTCTATCGAGGACGAGGAGGCGTACGAGGACGAGGACGAGGACGAGAATTTAGGGCAATTTTATTCGTCCTCGTCTTCGATTTCGCTATTTGATACTGCCTTCAATCCTTAAACAGATCCAGCGCCAGCTCCCGCTTGCGAATATGCTCTCCCACCGTATTCAGAAACAGCTTGTGGGAAACGCCGAATTTAACGTGGCCGTCCAACGTGCGCACCGCAAGTGTGCCGGATTCTTTTTCTTTGCCGCCGACGGTAAGGATCAGCGGAATTTGATTCAACTGGGCTTCTCGAACTTTTTTGTTCAGACTTTCGGCGCGGTCATCAATTTCCACCCGCAGATCGGCTTCTTCAAGCTCGGATTTCACCTCATTGGCATACGCCGTCAGGTCATCATTGATCGGCAGAATCGCCGCCTGAACCGGTGACAGCCACAAGGGCAACTTGCCGGCAAAGTGTTCGAGCAAAATCCCCAGAAAACGCTCAATGGATCCAAAAACGGTGCGGTGGATCATCAGCGGCCGGTGCCGTTCATTGTCTTTGCCGATGTAGGTCAGGTTAAACCGCTCCGGCAGCGCCATATCCAGCTGGATGGTGCCGCACTGCCATGTGCGACCTAGGGCGTCTTTAATATGCAAATCGATTTTGGGGCCGTAGAAGGCGCCGTCCCCCTCGTT
>JASFPY010000175.1:0-5549 GCA_050115755.1 Desulfobacteraceae bacterium
TGCCGGTTTTGAAAACATGCCGAACGGGATGTGGGATTGGTTATGCGACCGTGCCAATCAGCTGGGCGGCCATGTTGTCATGGAAAAGGCGCCGATTGAGTTCAAGCAGCATAACGATGTTTTCGGTAGATCCCGGCCGGAATGGAAGGTAATGCATCGCATCAAAGCTGCGCTGGATCCCCATTATATCTTTGCCCCCGGCCGCATGCCGGGAAAAGTGTAAAAAAATGGAGTGATGGAGTAATGGAGTACTGGAGTGCGGCTTTTTTTGCAATACTCCAATACTCCAACACTCCACTACTCCGGGCATGAAATAACTATCAGTAGCTTTAACCAAACTGATCATGGCTGAATCCATTTCCCAATACTATGATGAAATATCGCATTGCAACCGCTGCGGGTTCTGTCAGGTGGCTTGTCCGATATTCAGAACCACCGGGCACGAGGCCGGCGTCGCCCGCGGGCGCCTGGCCCTTTTGCGGGCTATTATTGAGGAGCGCCTGGAATGGAATCAGGAAATCGAAGAGCCGCTTTTTGATTGTTTACTTTGCGGCGCCTGCACCGCCAATTGTTTTCCGGCGATCCCCACCGCCGATCTGGTCATCAAAGCCCGGGCGCAATATCTGGAAAAGGTCGGCCGCAAATCGATCCATCAGTTGCTTTTTGACCACCTTTTACCGTACCCCCATCGGTTGCATCTGGCTGCGCGAGCGGTGGCCCTGGGCAAAAATACCGGAGTTGCGGACTTGGCGGGTGCCCTGGGCCTGTTGAGAATCTTTGGTCGTGATTTTGTGAATGCCAACGAAATCGTCAAGCGAATTCCCAGCCGGCCGTTTCGCGATCAAATTAAAACCCACATTCTTAGCGGGCAAGGCCAATCTCTGCGTATCGGTTATTTCGTGGGTTGCGGCATCGATATTATCAGTCAGGATGCCGGCCATGCGACCTTGCAGCTTTTGAAAAAAATCGGCAAGGCCGTCCATGTGCTGAAAAATGGCTGTTGCGGTTTGCCTGCCTGGTCCTATGGTGATTTGAAAGCGGCGCGGAAGCTTGCCGAAAGAAATCTGTCGATCCTTGCCTCTGAAAAATTTGATGTAATTGTCACGGATTGCTCCAGCTGCGCCTCTTTTTTAAAGAATTACCCTAAGCTTTTCTCCGAAGCCGGTAGAAATCAGGAAAAAGCAGCAATGGTCTCAGCGCGTGTGAGAGATATGGTGCAATTGATTCATGCGACGGAGGTGAATGCACCTTCCCCGGAGCAGGCCGTTACCGCAACCTATCATCATCCCTGTCACGCGGCCCGGGGACAGGGGCTTTCAGCAGAGCCCGGTGAAATTCTTAATCGGCTGCCGGGAGTTGAATACCGACCGTTGCCTGAAGCCGACTGGTGTTGCGGAGGCGCCGGCGCCTATGCCTTTGCGCATTATGAGCTGTCGCAGCAGGTACTGGATCGCAAAATAGAAAATCTTAAAAAGACCGGGGCCGACCTGCTGGTCACCTCCTGTCCCGCCTGCATCATGCATCTGTCATACGGGGTGCGCAAGCACGGCCTGAGCACCAGAGTCTGCCATATATCGGAGATCGTTTAATAACCTCAAGCACACATTGAATTTATGTTCAGGTTAAGGAATTGTTATATTAGTTTGATTGGTTTAATTGGTTGGATTGGTTGCCTGATGACAAACCAATTGAACCAATAGAACAAATTAAACGTTTGCCTGCGGCAAACATATGAAACCTTTAAGAGCAGTCTGTTTTTGCCACGGCGAATTTATTTTAATAAAGGAAATACAAATGGCAAAACTAAACTTACAAGGCATATTCCCCCCGATTGCAACCCCTTTTATCAACGGAAGGGTTGCTTATGACAAACTGACGTCCAATGTCGACAAATGGAGCCGCACCGGTCTGAAGGGTCTCGTGGTGCTGGGATCGAACGGTGAATATGTCTATTTGTCTGAAGAAGAAAAGCGATCGGTTGTCGAAAGCGTTGTTCAGTCCGCGGCAAAAGAGATGCTGATCATCGCCGGAACCGGTTGCGAATCCACCAGCGAGACCTTGAGGCTCACCGAAGATTGCGCGCGGCTCGGCGCCCATGCGGCCTTGGTCGTAACCCCCCATTATTATGCCGGCCGCATGAAAGAAGCGGCGTTGCTCACGCATTTTATAGAGCTGGCTGATCATTCTCCGATTCCCATTCTGCTCTATAATGTGCCCAAATTCACACATATCAACATGGCAGCTGATTTTGTGGCGCGGCTTTCCGAACACCCCAATATCGCCGGAATCAAGGACAGTTCCGCCAACGTTATCCAGCTCCAGGAACTATTAAACCGGGTTGCCGGAGATTTCAGTGTTCTTGTGGGCACGGCCGGGGTGTTGTTCAGTGGCCTGACCATCGGTTGTGCCGGCGGCGTCTGTGCGCTGGCTAATGTAGCGCCGGATGCGTGCGTGAAAATTTTTGATCTAGTCAAAGCGGGTGATTTGGATGCCGCCCGGCAACTGCAGCTTAAAATGATTCCGGTCAACCAGGCGGTGACTGCGATATATGGCGTGCCGGGATTAAAGACTGCTATGGATATGTGCGGCTATTTCGGCGGTGAGCCGCGTATGCCCCTGCTGCCTTCCTCAGAACAGGAAAAATCCGAGATTGAAGCCATTTTAAAAAAAGCGGGCCTGCTTAATTAAGCTTTATGATCTTCATTTATATTTTTTGCGGTGGTAAAGAGGTAAAGCAAGGCTGATCCTGCGAGACACACCATACATACCAAAAACGACGCATCAAAGGCGGCCGGTCCACGCGATGCTTCCGGGTAGAGGCGCTGCATTAAAATTCCCAGACCCTGAAGAAATACGGCCGGCCCCAGCATGTTAAAAAAATTAATGCCGGTCATGGCTGCCCCGGCCATTTCTTGCGGCACGAGATCCTTGATATGGGGATACATCAACATTCCGCCGGCTGCAGCTAGTCCGAACGCAAAGAAAATTGGCGCTACGACCAACAGTCCGCTATTGGGAGACAGGGTATTTAGCACCAAAAAAATCACACCCGTGATCAGAAGACAAAAAACAATAAGCCCCTTGCGCGTTTTAAAGACCCTGTCCGACAGCATCCCCAACAGCGGACATCCGATGATAAACCCCACGTTCAACAGCAATATTAAATTGCCCGTACGCATGGCAGAATATTCCATGACCTCGATGAGAAACGGCCCCGCCCACAGCGCCTGAAAAGCGGCAAAGGTGCCATAGCGCACAAATGTCGCTGCTGAAATGAACCAGTAATCCCTTTTTGTCAAGAGAAGGCCGAGATTTGTAAAGGCCTGTTTAAGGCTGATCGATGGTTCCGCGCTCAAGGTGTCGGTTTCAGGCCGGGAAGGGCGGTCACGGACCACTACAAAAAATATAAGGGTTAAGATGAGATTGATACCGGCAATGAACTGGAAGCTGTGGCGCCAGCCCATTTGTTCAACCAGCACCACCAGGGGAGTTGCCGCGACCATATTTCCGACGTTACCGATAGAAACGACAACGCCGCTCAGGGTGGCGAAAATAAGGGGCTCGAACCATTCGGTCAGCAGTTTAAAAGTCCCCATCAAATTGCAGGCCATGCCGATTCCCAGCAGGATGCGGCCGACCAGGCTGATGCCCAGAGAATCGGCCATCGAAAATATAAACGCGCCCAGAATGCCGATCAGGGAAAGCACTGACATCAACCAGCGTGAGCCGACTTTATCTAAAAACAGACTGATCGGGATCTGGGTTAATGCAAAACCATAAAAGAAGGCTGCCGACATTAAGCCCAATCCCGCTGTGTCAAGGGACAGGTCCCGGATTAATTCCGGGGCAATCACGGCGGTTGAAACCCGATAAAATTGAGACAAGAAAAAGTGGGATGTTGCAAGTGTAAATATAATCCAGCGACGAGACATCATTGCGTTGTGATCCCGGTTATTCCTCTATTTAATATAGTTGCGGTATATGCGTTATTATGGCACAGGGACAGCATGTCAAGCACAAAGTATCGCTCAACTGAGGTGTTGCAGTCGTCGAATTAATTCGTTTAGCGATTTCTTGACACCTATGCTCTGGTTTCATATATTGCGATTCGCTAAGGATAAAAATTAAATTATCCACAGATTACGCAGATTACACCGATTAAGAAAGGCTAAAAGGCTATTGTGTTATTAAAATACAATCTGCGTAATCTGCGGATATAAAGGAAAATAACATGCGAAGGCTTATATTTATCATTGCGGTAGGGGTTGTACTTTTTTTGACCGGTTGTCAGGCGCCCAAGATAAGACTTTTTCCCAGTGCGGCTGATCCATTGCAGGAGTATACGCTTGAGGGGAAAGAAGAGGGCAAGGTTCTGGTCATTTCGATCAGAGGAACAATTTCCGATGCTCCCAAAAAGCAGTTTGTGAGCACGCGCCCCAGTATGGTTCAGGAGGTGGTATCTCAACTCCGTAAGGCGGAGAAGGACCCGGAAGTTAAAGCCATTATTTTAAAAGTCAACTCGCCCGGTGGTTCGGTTACGGCCAGTGATATTCTTTATAATGAAATTTTGGTGTATAAGCAAAAAACGAAGGCAAAAGTGGTGGTTGCCATGATGGGGGTTGCTGCTTCCGGCGGATACTATATCTCGCTGCCCGCCGATTATATTTTAGCCCACCCGACAGCAATAACCGGTTCGGTAGGTGTTTTGTTTTTGCGTCCTGATGTTGCCGGACTGATGGATAAAATCGGCCTCGGCGTTGAGGTCAGTAAAACGGGCAAGAACAAGGACATGGGGTCTCCCTTTCGGCAGGCGACCGCCGAAGAAAAACAAATTATCAACGACTTGATCGATCAGCTGGGCAGACGATTTTTGGATCGTGTTGCCGAGCACCGTAAAATCGATCCGGATAAATTAAAGGCAATTTCTACTGCCCGTATTTTTCTGGCCGATGATGCCTTAAAGCTGGGCATGGTCGACAGCATTGGATATCTTGCTGACGCTGTCAGCCAGGCCAAGAAGCTGGCGGACTTGCCACCAGATGCAAAAATCGTCGTCTACCGCCGCACCGAGTACCCGGACGACAATCTTTACAATCCCACTACATCCCGCTATGAAGGCCGAGGACTGTCAATTGTATCCCTGGATCTCCCCGCCTCCCTGACCGCTTTTCAGGCCGGCTTTTATTATCTGTGGCAGCCCGGCGTTATGGATGATTAGAAATAGTTTCAAAACCCCATCTAAGGCCCAATGGTCCGCCACACTTTCTGGCGGATTGCAGGCCTCCGATAAATGCTCACATTCAAATTAGCTGATAGCTAATAGCTGATAGCTAATAGACTGAAGGATTGAAATCCTTTTTACTATGAGCTATGAACTTTAGGCTATGAGCTTTAGATTGCCTTGCCCTTGAACCTGATCTGAGGTTTTGAAACCATTTCTAGAAATCAATTGTGCCTGCTGGTTGTGGCCCCAGGAAATGGGTGATGGTTACCTCCACGATTTCCTGCCACGTGTTCTTTCCGACGCAGGCCTCATCGATAATAAGGTG